>NZ_JBHXNW010000074.1:0-13938 GCF_042717365.1 Streptomyces sp. NPDC058534 | reverse complement strand
GGGTTGACCGCCTGGTACGTGGGGGGGGCGGGCGACCCCCCCCGCCCCCCGGGGGGGGGGGGGCCCCGGGTGTGGGGGGGGGGGGGGGGGCCGGGGGGGGGGGGGCCGCCCCCGCCCCCGGAGCCGGCGATCGGCCCGACGGTCTGGGGCTCGGAGGGCGACAAGTCCGAGACGATCAAGCAGACGGTCTCCTGGGACCGCTTCCGGATCGGCGACGTCTCCGAACTGCCCCTCGACTCCGAGGGCAACGTCAAGTTTCCTGCGATCACGCAGGAGGGCCAGGCGGTGTTCCGCTGGGCCGTGTTCGAGATGGCGAAGGTCGCGCAGCAGGCGCTGGACGCGGCCGGGATCAGCCCGGACGACCTCGACGTCTTCATCCCGCACCAGGCCAACGTGCGGATCATCGACTCGATGGTGAAGACACTGAAGCTGCCGGAGCACGTCACGGTCGCCCGTGACATCCGCACCACCGGCAACACCTCGGCCGCCTCGATCCCGCTCGCGATGGAGCGGCTCCTGGCGACCGGCGAGGCCAAGAGCGGCGACACCGCGCTCGTCATCGGCTTCGGGGCGGGTCTCGTGTACGCCGCGACGGTCGTTACCCTCCCCTAGGCACTCCGTGCCGGATCATGCGGTCCGGAACGGAGAGCAGCAACACCCGCCGCGACGCGGCGGGCCGCCACACCCTCTGGACAACAAAGAAGGAGCGCCATCATGGCCGCCACTCAGGAAGAGATCGTCGCCGGTCTCGCGGAGATCGTGAACGAGATCGCCGGCATCCCGGTTGAGGACGTCCAGCTGGACAAGTCCTTCACCGACGACCTGGACGTCGACTCGCTGTCCATGGTCGAGGTCGTCGTCGCCGCCGAAGAGCGCTTCGACGTCAAGATCCCGGACGAGGACGTCAAGAACCTCAAGACGGTCGGCGACGCGACGAAGTACATCCTCGACCACCAGGCCTGATCCGCCGATACTCGGGCATGTCCCGAGTATCCGGGCAGACTGCCCCGCCACCCGGCGGTGGCGCCGTACGAATCCGTATCCCGTTGGAGAAAGAATTCCCGTGAGCTCGACCAATCGCACCGTGGTCGTCACCGGTATCGGCGCAACCACACCGCTGGGTGGCGACGCAGCCTCGACCTGGGAGGGCCTGGTAGCCGGCAAGTCCGGCGTCAAGCCCCTGGAGCAGGAGTGGGCCGCCGACCAGGCGGTCCGTATCGCCGCGCCCGTCGCCGTGGACCCCTCCGAGGTCATCCCGCGGCCGCAGGCCCGCCGCCTGGACCGTTCGGCGCAGTTCGCGCTGATCGCGGCCCAGGAGGCCTGGAAGGACGCCGGCTTCACCGCCAAGGCGGGCGAGAGCGCGCCGGACGCCGAGGCCGGGGCCGCTGTCGACCCCGACCGGCTCGGTGCGGTCATCGCCTCCGGCATCGGTGGCGTGACGACCCTGCTCGACCAGTACGACGTGCTCAAGGAGAAGGGCGTCCGCCGCGTCTCCCCGCACACCGTCCCCATGCTGATGCCGAACGGCCCGTCGGCCAACGTGGGTCTGGCCGTGGGCGCCCGCGCGGGCGTGCACACGCCGGTCTCCGCCTGCGCGTCGGGCGCCGAGGCCATCGGCTACGCCATCGAGATGATCCGCACCGGCCGTGCGGACGTCGTCGTCGCGGGCGGCACGGAGGCGGCGATCCACCCGCTGCCCATCGCCGCGTTCGGCAACATGATGGCGATGTCCAAGAACAACGACGACCCGCAGGGTGCCTCGCGCCCCTTCGACACGGGCCGTGACGGCTTCGTCCTCGGTGAGGGCGCCGGCGTCCTCGTCCTGGAGTCCGCCGAGCACGCCGCCGCGCGCGGTGCCCGCGTCTACGCGGAGGCGGTCGGCCAGGGCATCTCCGCCGACGCCCACGACATCGTGCAGCCGGAGCCCGAGGGCCGCGGCATCTCCAACGCCCTGCAGAACCTGCTGGACCGCACCGACCTGAACCCGGCCGAGATCGTGCACGTCAACGCGCACGCCACCTCGACGCCGGCCGGTGACATCGCCGAGCTGAAGGCGCTGCGCAAGGTCCTCGGCGACGACGTGGACCACATGGCGGTCTCCGGCACCAAGTCGATGACCGGTCACCTCCTCGGTGGCGCGGGCGGCGTGGAGTCCGTCGCGACGGTGCTCGCCCTGTACCACCGGGTGGCGCCGCCGACCATCAACGTCGAGAACCTCGACCCCGAGGCCGAGGCCAACGCGGACATCGTGCGCGGTGAGGCCCGCAAGCTGCCGGTCGAGGGGCGGATCGCCGCGCTGAACGACTCGTTCGGGTTTGGTGGGCACAATGTTGTTCTGGCGTTCCGTTCGGTCTGACCGGCGTCGCTGAACGTGTCGATGGGGGCCGCCCCCCGGGGGGGGGGGGGGGGAGCGCGCGGGGGGGGGGGGGGGGTTTTTGGGTGGGGGGGGGGGTGGGGGGGTGGGGCCCCCCCGCCGGGGCCCAAAATCGACACGGCCCCGCGCCCCTTCGGGGCGCGTCTCTTTATACGACCTGGTGCAGCCAGCGGACCGGGGCGCCCTCGCCTGCGTGGCGGAAGGGTTCCAGTTCGTCGTCCCAGGGCTTGCCGAGGAGTCTGGCGATGTCGGACTCCAGGTCGGTCTCGCCGCGCTGGGAGCGGACCAGGGCGGCGCGCAGCCGGTCCTCCGGGATCAGGATGTCGCCGTGGATGCCGGTGACGGCGTGGAAGATGCCGAGGTCGGGCGTGCAGCTGTAGCGCTCGCCCTCGGCGCCCGCGGACGGTTCCGCGGTGACCTCGAAGCGGAGCAGCTGCCAGCCGCGCAGGGCGGAGGCGAGCTTGGAGGCGGTGCCGGCCTGGCCCTGCCAGGAGAACTCGGAGCGCCAGGTGCCGGGCGCGGCGGGCTGCCGGATCCAGTCCAGGCCGACGCGCGTGCCGAGCACCCCGGCGACGGCCCACTCGACGTGCGGGCAGAGCGCGCGCGGCGCGGAGTGCACGTACAGGACTCCACGTGTCGTCACCGGAACCTCCGGGCTGAGCGGGACATCTCGGAAGGGCGGACGGCCGTGACCGGGCGGGTCACGTTGATGGCGAGGCTACCGTGCGACGGGGCAAGGAGTGTGACGTACCGTCGGTCCCGGTGCCGACAGAGCCGCGCCATTCACCCGGCAGGACGCTTGTACGGGTGTGAGCCGTCGCATCGCCGTCCTCGGGAACCCTCGCGCGGTGTCATGGGTTGAGGACACTGGAGGCACGAGGCGAGGGGTGGGACGTGTATGGGCCAGGGGACGGACCGGGAGACGCGCCGCGTTCGGCACCGGGTGCGGGCCACGCTCGCCGTCCTGACCGCCGCCGTGCTGGGCGTGGCCGGCTGTGACGCCGTGGGCGGTGACTCCCCCGCCCCGTCCGGCAGCGCGTCGAAGCGTTCGAAGGCCGCCCCGGTCTGGGACCGCAGTCCGGACTCGGTGGCCGCCGTGGGCGACTCCATCACGCGCGGCTTCGACGCCTGCTCGGTGCTGTCGGACTGCCCCGACGTGTCCTGGGCGACCGGCGGCAGCGCCGAGGTCGACAGTCTCGCCGTACGGCTGCTGGGGAAGGCGGAGGCGGCCGAGCGGAGCTGGAACTACGCGGTCACCGGGTCCCGGATGGCCGACCTGGCGGGGCAGGTGACCCGGGCGGCGGCGCGGAAGCCGGAACTGGTCGCGGTGATGGCGGGGGCCAACGACGCCTGCCGGGCGACGACCTCGGCGATGACCCCGGTGGCCGACTTCCGGGACCAGTTCGAGAAGGCGATGCGCACCCTGCGCCGCGAGCTGCCCAGGGCGCAGGTGTACGTGGCGAGTATCCCGGACCTGAAGCGGCTGTGGTCCCAGGGGCGCACCAACCCGCTGGGCAAGCAGGTGTGGAAGCTGGGTATCTGCCCGTCGATGCTGGGCGACGCGGACTCCCTGGACTCGGCGGCGACTTTGCGGCGGAACACGGTGCGGGACCGGGTGACGGACTACAACGAGGTGTTGCGGGAGGTCTGCGCGAAGGACCGGCGCTGCCGCACCGACGACGGCGCGGTGCACGCGTACCGCTTCGGCACGGACCAGCTGAGCCACTGGGACTGGTTCCACCCCAGCGTGAGCGGCCAGGCCAGGCTGGCCGAGATCGCGTACCGCGCGGTCACCGCCGAGCGGGCCTGACCTGGGCGTGTCCTAGAGTTCCGCACATGAACGAACTCTTCGGCACACTTTCCGACGGCACGCCCGTACACCGCTGGACCCTGGAGCGGGCCGGCGTACGGGTTCGGGTCCTGTCGTACGGCGGGATCATCCAGTCGGCGGAGGTCCCGGACCGGGACGGGAACACCGCCGGGGTGGTGCTGGGGTTCGCGGACCTGGACGGCTATGTGCGGCATCCGGAGCCGTACTTCGGCGCGCTCGTCGGGCGGTACGCCAACCGGATCGCGGGCGGCCGTTTCCCGCTGGACGGGCGGACGTACACGCTGGCGCGGAACAACGGGCCGAACTCGCTGCACGGCGGTGAGCGGGGCTTCGACAAGAGGGTGTGGGACGTGGAGCCCGTCGGGGAGGGCGGGCACGGCATCCGGCTGAGCCTGGTCAGCCCGGACGGCGAGGAGGGCTACCCGGGCCGGGTGGAGATCTCGGTGACGTACACGCTGGAGGAGTCGGGGGCGCTGCGGATCGACTACGAGGCGGTCACCGACGCGCCGACCGTGCTGAACCCGACCAACCACAGCTACTTCAACCTGGGCGGCTCCGGGCACGCGGGCGGCCACGAGCTGCGGCTGGCCGCCTCCCGGATGACGCCGGTCGACGCGGGTCTGATCCCGGTGGGTGGTCCGGCGGACGTGACGGGCACGCGGTTCGACTTCCGGCGGGCGCGCAAGGTCGGTTCGGGCTACGACCACAACTTCTGCCTGGACAAGGGCGTGACGGAGACCGCCGAGGAGGTCGCGGAGCTGTACGAGCCGGCGTCGGGGCGGGTGCTGACGGTGGCGACGACCGAGCCGGGCCTCCAGGTGTACACCGCCGACCAGCTGGGCGAGCCGCACGCGCCCGGTGACGGCATCGCGCTGGAGACGCAGCACTTCCCGGACTCCCCGAACCGGCCGGACTTCCCGGGCACGGTGCTGCGGCCGGGCGAGGTGTTCCGCTCGCGGACGGTGTACGGGTTCTCGGCGCGGTAGCGGACCGAGTGGGTCCGCCGAGCCCCGGCCCGGCCGTCAGGTCCCGGGCCGGGGCTGTTCGCGGGGGAAGGCCCTCGCGGGCGTCCCGGTTCAGACGGTAATCGCCGACGTGATCCGGCGGTCGGCGATCGAGCGTCCGGTCCCGAGTTCGTACGAACCCTTCACAAACGCCCACGAGCCGGTCGCCTCGTCCCAGACCTCGAAGGCGCGGCACGGCAGCTCGACGGTGACCTCGACCCGGGCAGGTTCACGGTGGGGGCGAGCAGCACGTGGACGCCCCTTGCGGCGGGCCTCCTGGGCGAGGAGCACGCCGGCCCGGACAGCAGCCGGGTCTTCGCGTCCAGGGCGAGTGCCGCCGCCTGTGCCGTAGCGCGGGTCCCTTCCGTCACGCGATACTTCGGCCGTCCGCAGCGCACCCCACGGCGACGGAAGGACCTGGACTCCCTTGACTCCCATACGTGTTCGGATCGGCGTACTCGGAATGGCCCTGGTGGCGGGGCTCGCGGCCCCGGGGACGGCCACGGCGGCACCTCCGGGGGCCACGGCCACCGCCCCCACGGTCGAGGAGCGGCGGCTCGACGGGGACGTGCCCCGGGAGATCCTGCGCGGCTCCGGGTTCGCCGCCGTGGCACCGGCGTTCGCGCGCGGGCTCGGGCGGGCGGACTCCTACCGCGAGGCCCGGCGCCTGGTCGAGCGGGAGGGCTCCGCGCTGTGGCGGCGGGCCGTGGACCGGGCGCAGGGTCGCGGGCCGGCACACGGCGCCATCAGCCGGGACGACGACCGGCCGCTGTACTGGGCGCGACTCTCGATGACGCGGGAACTGCGCACCTGGGAGCCCCGGTTCGGGCTCGGTGAACGCCAGCGGGAGGCGCTCCTCGACGAGTTGGAGCGCGCCTCGCGCGGACAGTCCGGCATCCGGCTGCCGCAGCGGCACGGCGGTGACCGGGGCAAGGGCATGAAGCGCGTCCTGCTCACCGGCTTCGACCCCTTCACCCTGGACCGCGACATCCGCATCTCCAACCCGTCCGGCGCCGCCGCGCTCGCCCTGGACGGCACGGTGATCGACACTCCGGACGGGCCCGCGCGGGTGGAGACGGCCGTGTTCCCGGTGCGCTGGCGGGACTTCGCGGAGGGGACCGTGGAACGGGCGCTGCGGCCGTACCTGCCGGGGGTGGACCTCTTCACCACGGTGAGCCAGGGCCGGGTCGGGAAGTTCGACGTGGAGCGGACCAACGGGGCCTGGCGGGGCGGCTTCCCCGACAACGAGAACGTGTCCCGCACGGAGACGGTGCCCGTCGCCGACCCGGCCTCGCAGCCGCAGTGGACGACGACCACGCTGCCGTACGCGGCGATCACGGCGGCGGAGACCGGCCGCTTCCCCGTGTACGACAACACGAGCGTGACCGAGATCCCGGCGGGCGGCACCCAGGTGGTCGTACGGCCGGACGGGCCCACGCCCGGTTCGACGGCCCGGCAGGGCGGCGGCGGGAACTACCTGTCCAACGAGATCGCCTACCGGGCGACGCTGCTGCGGGACCGGCTCGGGCTGCACGGCACCCTGCCGGGCGGGCACGTCCACACGCCGGTGCTCCAGTTCGGGGCGCAGAACACCGATCCGGCGACGGGCACGGTCACCGACCCCGAGTTCGTACAGAACCGGCTGGACATCGTGGCGCAGGTACGGGCGATCGTGGCCGTGGCGGTCAGTGCGCCGGAGCCGGACCGGAGCTGACCGCCGGGTCGGCGGGGCCGCCGTCGGAGCGGTCGTCGCGGCCGTCGCTGATCTCCTCGCCCAGCAGTTCGCGGGCGAGGAGCGTGGCGCCGGCGACCGCGCCCGGCATCAGGAACACGGCGACGAAGGGCACCAGGAAGGACACGGCCAGCGGGGTGCCGAAGCCCCAGACCAGCCTCTTGCGGGAGCGCAGCAGGGCGAGGCGTTCGCGCAGCTCGACCCCGCGGCGCTGGAGGGCGACGGAGGCCAGTTCCTCGGTGAGGAAGAAGCCGGTCACGAAGAGGCCGATCACCGGGACCACCGTCTGCCCGACGAACGGGATGAGGCCGAGGGCGAAGAGCAGCACGCCCCAGAGGGCGGCACGGACGAGGATCCGCAGGCTGTCGCGGCCGGAGAGCCACACCTCGCGCCAGAGCGGCAGGTCGGACTCGGGGGCGGTGCCGTCCGGGGAGACGTCGCGGTCGACGCGCTCGGACAGGGCCTCGTAGAAGGGCTGCCCGATCAGCAGGGTGACCGCGGTGAAGGTGAGGACGGCCATGAGCAGGGCGAGGGCGAACAGGACGACGGTCAGGAAGCCCCGGAAGAGCCCGAGCCAGGGGCTCGACCAGTCGTCGGCGAAGGGGGTCGTCCAGGCGACGAAGTCCGTGCCCCACATGGCGAGCGCGATCAGCGCGGCCGCGTAGAGGACCAGTGTGATCAGGCCCGGGACGAGCCCGAAGCCGTAGCTCTTGCCGTGCTGGGCCACCCAGCGCTGGCCCTTCAGGAGATGGCCGAATCCCGCCCCAAGATCGCGCATGGACGGAACTCTACCGGTCGGCGCCACCGCCGCCGCGCCCCGATTGAGTCGAACCCGCTCGTCCCGCCGTACCGATCGGTGGAAGTACCGACCGGTGGCAGGCCACGGGCGGGTCCGGCGAGTGGGTGAGGAGAAGCGCATGACGCAGGAGATCCACGGCACCGTCGCCGACGGCTTCGAACGGGTGCGTGAGGAGTTCACGGCCGTCGTGACCGGGGAACCGGCGGACCACGAGGGTCAGTTGTGCGTGTACGTGCACGGGCGCCGGGTCGTCGACCTGTGGACCGGCGACGGCGCGGGGGCGGGTGCGCTGTACGGGGTGCACACGGCCACCCTGGGCGCCGCGCACCTGGTGTCCGCCCTGCTGGTCCAGGAGGGCACGCTGGAGCTGGACCGGAAGGTGACGTACTACTGGCCGGAGTTCGCGGCCGAGGGCAAGGGCGCGCTGACCCTGCGGGACCTGCTGGCGCACCGCGCGGGGGTGATCGGCACGGACACCGGGTTCAGCACCGCCGAGCTGGCCGACGACCGGGTGATCGCCGAACGCCTCGCGGACCAGCGTCCGTACTGGCGGCCCGGCACGGCCTTCGGGTCCCACGCGCTGGTTCTCGGCGCCCTCGCGGGCGAGGTGGTGCGCCGGGCCACGGGCCACACCCTCCAGGAGGTCTACGAGGACCGCGTCCGCGCCCCGCACCACCTGGACTTCCACCTGGGCCTGCCGGCCGCGCTCGACCACCGCTTCCGCGCCGCGCGGCCGATGCTCCTCACGCCGGTGCAGCGGGCCGAGGCCGCGTGCCCGGACGGTCCGCGCTCCCTCGCGGCGGTCGCGTTCAACCGGAACGCGGCGCACCGCACCTGCCTGGAGACCCTGCCCAACGAGCCGGCGATCCGTGCCGGGGGCCCCGCGTCCGTGGGCGGGGTGGCCTCGGCGCGCGGTCTTGCGGGGCTGTACGCGGCGGCGATCGGTGAGGTGGAGGGCAGGGCGCCGCTGCTGAAGCCGGACACGCTGGCGGAGTTCGGCCAGTTCCACTCGGTGGGCTACGACCTGGTGACCCGGACGCACGGCTCGTACGGCATCGGCTTCCAGGCGACGGCGGACCTCTGGCACCCGTTCCTGGGCGCCGGCACGATCGGGCACGGCGGTGCGGGCGGCAGCCAGGGCTTCGCGGACCCGTCGGGCGGTCTGGCCTACGGGTACACCCGGCGCCGTTCCGCCTGTCCGGGCGGGGCGGCGCCGGAGAACCAGCGGCTGGTGGCGGCGGTGCACGCGGCGGCGTCGGCCTGCTGAGCGCCGTGTGCGCCGCCGCGTACCCCGGGGCCGCCCCCGGTCAGACGAGCGTCACGGTGATGTTGCCGCGGGTCGCCTTCGAGTAGGGGCACACCTGGTGGGCCTTCTCCACCAGGGACCGCGCGGTGGCGGCGTCCACCGCCGGGATCTTTGCGGAGATCTCGACGATGATGCCGAACCCGTCGTCGTTCTTGCCGATGCCGACCTTGGCGGTGACGGTCGAACCGGAGATGTCGGCACCCTCCTGGCCGGCGACCACGCCGAGCGCGCCCTGGAAGCAGGCGCTGTACCCGGCGGCGAACAACTGCTCCGGGTTGGTGCCGGCGCCGTTGCCGCCCATCTCCTTGGGCGGGTTCACGACCAGGTCGAGCTGGCCGTCATCGGTGGCCACCCGTCCGTCGCGGCCGTTCTCGGCGGTGGCGACGGCGGTGTAGAGGACCTCGGACTGCTGGATGGGCATGCGGTGTCTTCCTCCTCGGTCCGCCGTGACTCGCGCCCACGATCACGACGGATTTCGGAATGACGCTACCGCATGTCGGAAGTTCAGTGAAGTCACTCAGTAAAGGTCACAGCTTGACGATCATCTTCCCGGTGTTGTCGCCGCGCAGGACGCCGAGGAACGCCTCCAGGTTGTTCCCGATGCCCTCGACGACCGTCTCGCGGTACTTCAGCGCGCCCGAGGCGACCCAGGGGCCGACCTCCTCGACGAACTTCGGCTGGAGGTCGTAGTGGTCGCCGACCAGGAAGCCCTCGATGCGGCCGCGGGTCTGGATCAGGCGGGCGAGGTTCTTCGGGCCGGGGGCGGGCTCGGTGTTGTTGTAGACGGAGATCGCACCGCAGATGGCGATGCGGCCGTTCAGGTTGAGGGAGCCGATGGCCGCCTCCAGGTGGTCGCCACCCACGTTGTCGAAGTAGACGTCGATGCCGTCCGGGGCGGCGGCGCGCAGCTGCTCGCTCACCGGGGCGTCCTTGTAGTTGAACGCCGCGTCGAAGCCGTACTCGTCGACGAGCAGCCGGACTTTCTCGTCCGAGCCGGCCGAGCCGATCACCCGGGCGGCGCCCTTGAGCTTCGCGAGCTGCCCCACCTGGCTGCCGACGGCACCGGCCGCGCCGGAGACGAAGACCGTGTCGCCCTCCTTGAAGGCGGCGGTGCGCAGCAGGCCGGCGTACGCGGTGAGCCCGGTCATGCCGAGCACACCGAGGTACGTCGACAGCGGCGCGGCGTCCGGGTCCACCTTGACGGCATGCTTCGCGTCCATCGCGGCGTACTCGCGCCAGCCGAGGATGTGCAGGACGTGGTCGCCGACGGCGATGCCCTCGGCGTTGGAGGCGACGACCTCGCCGACAGCGCCGCCCTGCATGGCCTTGCCCAGCTCGTAGGGCTCCGCGTAGGACTTGGCGGCGCTCATGCGGCCGCGCATGTAGGGGTCGACGGAGAGGTACAGGTTGCGCACCAGGACCTGGCCCTCGCCCGGGGTGGGGGTCTCGGCCTCGACGAGGGCGAAGTCCTCGGGCTTGGGCCAGCCGACCGGGCGGGTGACCAGGTGCCATTCGCGGTTGACGGCGGGGAGGGAGGGGGAGTCGGTCATGGGGGCGCCTTTCGTCGTTGGCCGAAATGCTTCAGGTTATGAAACAACCATGCGACTGAACATTTCACCTTGTCAAACAAATGGGTACCCTGGATCGCATGGCCACACCACGCGACACGACCCGCCGACCCGACGCACTCACCCTCGAAGTCGTCGAGCTGATCGGCGAGGTCGTGGCCCGCTTCCACGCCGACTACGAGGAGGCGGCCGCCGAGCGCGCGCTGACCGGGGCGCAGGCCAAGCTGCTCAGCCTGCTGTCGCTGGAGCCGCTGCCGATGCGGAAGCTGGCGCAGAAGCTGAAGTGCGAGCCGTCGAACGTCACCGGCATCGTGGACCGGCTGGAGGCGCGGGGCCTGGTCGAGCGGCGCCCCGACCCCGCAGACCGGCGGGTGAAGGTCGCGGCGGCGACGGAGGAGGGCCGGCGGGTGGCGCGGGGGCTGCGGGAGTCACTGCGGTTCGCGCGGGAGCCGCTGGCGGGGCTGTCGGAGGGGGAGCGGGTGGCGCTGCGGGACGCGTTGCGGCTGATGGTCGGAGGCTCGGCGGAGGGCTGACCCTCATTACGCTCCGAACTCGTACTGCAGCTCGTAGAGGTGCCCGGCCTTCACCATGACCGTCACCTCCACCGGGCTGTCCCCGTCACCGTAGACGACCCGGAGGGTGCGCAGGACAGGCGTACTGCTGGTGAGGTGGAGGGCCCGGTACTGCTCCTGGGTCGGAATCCGCGCGGAGACTCGGTCCACGCTACGGCGCGCGGGGTGACCCAGTTCCGCCAGCAGCGCGGGTGCGCCGCCTTTGATCCGGCGACGCTCCATAAGCGCCGTGCCCCGGGCGATGTCCAACAGGTAGTAGCAGTAGACGAGTTCGGCGGGTTCGTCGTCGATCAGGAGAATCTGACTGCGCTGCAGTACCGTGCCGTCCGCGGGGAGGCCGAAGGCAGAACGGACGTCGGCGGGTGGGAGGACCTCCGCGACATCGCGGAGGACGCTGCGGGCGTGGGTGCCGTGCTTGGCAGCCTCCGTGAGCCAGCGGTCGGCGGTCGTGAGCGCGGCCGGTCGGACCGTACGCTGGCGGTGCTCGCGGATGGTGACGGAGGCTCCCGCCCTGCCCACCACGAGACTCTCCTCCTTGAGGAGCTGCAACGCCTTCTGCACCGTGGCGTTCGACGCGCCGAAACGCTCCTTGAGCCGCGCCGTCGAGGGGAGGCTCTCTCCTGGCGCCAGTTCGCCGCTCATGATGTCGTCGCGCAGATCGGCGGCGATGCGCTCATGGAGGGAGCGGCGGTCGACGCTTTCCGTTTCTGCCTGGGGCACGGTCATCCGATCTCGATCTGATAGCGCAGCCTCTGCCGTAGGGCAGGCATCACCATACGATCCACCTGGATCGGACGGTCCTCGCGGTCGAGCGTCAGCCGGGTGAGCCGCAGGACCGGCTCATCAAGGGCGGTCTCCAAGACCCGGCGCTCTTCCTCGTCCGGCATCGTGGCCGTCACGTCCTCGCGCACCAGGACGCCGATGTGGCCGAGTTCGGCGAGCAAGGTGACGGCGCCACCTCGGATCTTGGCGGTGCGCGCCAAAGCAGTGCCCCGCGCGATGGCCGGCGGGTAGTACGTGTCGGTCAGCTCGTTCGGCCGCTCGTCGAGGAGGATCAGCCGCCGGCGCACGACGACCGGCTCCCCTTCGGCGATGCCGAGCAGTTCCGCAACCTCGGCGGGCGCGGGCACCTCGCCGGCGTGCAGGATGCGCTGCGCCCCCCGGCGGCCCTGCGCCTCGGCCTCGGCGCCCCAGGCGTCGCCGCGCCCCTTCTCCTGCGGCGTCAGATACGGAAGAGATGTGCTGACCCAGCTGCTCGCACTCATGAGGCCCTCCTCGCGGCCGACGCTTGCGCCCATCGGGGCCCAACGTTAGGCGACTTCGCCCAGGTGTTCCTCACCATCCTGCCACCTAGCCACTTTTCGCGAAAACCGATACGGTTGCCTTCTTGTCGGACGCCCCAGCTCCCGGAGGTGGCCCCTCGTGCCCTTGTCACGAGCCCGTCGATTCCCGCGCTCTCGCGCCTCGGTGCGCGACGCCCGCGCCTTCGTTCGTCAGGTTTTGACGGGCTGGGGTCACACCGATCGACTGGACGACATAACGCTCTGCGTCTCGGAGTTGGCCACCAACGCGCTCCTCCACGGAGCACCGCCCGGCAGGGAGTACTGCGTGAGTCTCACGCTCGATGGCTCAGTGATCCGCCTCGCGGTGCGGGACAGTGGCGACCGACAGCTCGATATCGACGCCCCGGAGGCCGATCCGGAGGCATGTTCCGGGCGCGGTCTACGTCTTGCCCGGGAGGTTGCCGACGACATGGGGGTCACACAGGAGGTCGTCGGCAAAAGCGTCTGGGTGGTCCTCAAGACCGTGCCGCCGAGTGAGTGTGCTGAAGGGGCCGCCTACTGACGCGCGGACCGGCGCGCCTGTACTTCCGTAGTTGTGGCGCCGTCCGTCGCACGCACGACAGGACCTCGTCCGAAGCCCCGGGCCACACCATCGCCAATTCCGGCCCCGGGACTGGTAGGCGCGCATGTTGGGGTGTCGCGGGCCCGCTTCGGTGACCAGCCGGGTGGCTGTCTTGTCGTGGTAGCCGAGGGGCATTCGCGATGACGGGGGCCGGGTCTGGAGGACGAGTTGACGGATCGCGGAGGTCCTGCCGCGCTGCGGCGGGACGCCAATCCCCCGCAGATGGGCTTGAAGGCTGACCGGATTCATCGGCTGTCCGGGCTGACGGCCGGGGAAGAACCACTGGGAGCTTCTACTGCTGGCAGGACTGGACGTATGCCCGCATGATGTCAGCGACGTGCTCCGGTCCAGATGGCCCGCCCTGGCCAAAGCCTTCGCCACGCCGGCCAGTGCCGAAGCGCGGTTGGAGGCGTTCGATGTGGCGCGGGCCAGGTCCGCGGCTCGGTGGGCGAGACTGACGGCTTCCTCCGTGTGTCCCGCGTCCGCCAGTTCTCCCGCCAGTGCTACCAGGGCTCCGGCTACATTTTGGCCAGCCCACTCAACATCGTTCAGACCACCATGCCCACAACAACCACCCAGCCACCCGGAGTGGGTCCTAGGTGCACCACCACAGGAAGCGGTTGCACGTCTCCGTCGGGGTCGGGGCCGGCTCGTCCGGCGGCGTGGGAGTGGTGGTCGGGGGTGGGTCGTCGGACTGGGGGGACGACGGGGCGGGGTCCGGGTCGCGGGTCGGGGTGCCGGCCGGTGGGCGGGACGCGGTGGGGGCGGGGGGGGGCCTCCCGGCGAGGGGAGGTGACCCCGCCCGCGCGGAAGCGAGGGGGGGCGCCTGGAGCGGGGGTGGGTGAGC
>NZ_JBHXNW010000073.1:0-46118 GCF_042717365.1 Streptomyces sp. NPDC058534 | reverse complement strand
CCCGAGGATCGGACCCACCGATGGCGACCGCACACGGCCACGCCGCGCCCGAAAAGCCCGAAACACCCGGGCAACCACAGAATTCTAGAGACGCTGACCGCCCACTGACTCAGGGCGAGGAAGGCCACGCTGCTGACACCCAGGGTCAGCTGGGCGGAACGGACCGTCCAGGCACCCACCGACCGGTCCGCCCGGGCAGCTACGGCTTCTCGCCCCACGTGCCGCCACCCTCGGCCAGGAGGGCCCGCGCCTCGTCCGCGCGCCCGCCGCGCGCGATGACGTCGTAGCGGGAAGCGGCCAGCGAGCGGGTCGAGGAGAAATCACGGCGGCCCCGGGTGGCGGAGTGGGAGACGAAGCCGAAGAGCGCACCCCACACCGCGCCGATGAGAACACCGAAGACGATGAGCCCGGGCCAGTCCGGCCGCGGGGTGAACAGCGCCACCAGCAGACCGATGAACAGGCCGAACCAGGCTCCGCTCAAGGCGCCCGCGCCGGCGGCCCGCCCTTTGGTGAGCCGCCCGGTCACGTGCTCGACCAGGCGCAGGCCGGAGCCGACGATGTCCAGGTGTTCCACGGGAAAATGGCGGTCGGACAGGTGGTCGACAGCGGCTTGCGACTCTTCGTAGGAGTCGAAGCTCGCGACCGTGTTCCACGCGGTGCCCACGTCCAGCCGGCCCGGTTCGATATCCGACATGGCAGTCCTCTTTTCCCACAGGCGGCAAAGCCCCCCGAAGCAACCGGTTTCCCAGTCCGTGGGCGTTCACGCACCTGCCGGAACGGCTCAGAGCCCGACGTGCTCGGGGACCACGGCGAGCGGGCATCCGGCGGAGGCCGTCAGGCGGCCGAGCACCGACAGGCGGGCCGCTGGAAAGGTCCGGCCGTCGCAGGACCCGACAGCCAGCGTGGCCGCGTCGTCCGCCGCGTGCAGCAGTCTGCGCACCGTCCCGCCGTGTTCCAGCCGCGTCGACACCTCGACCTTCGGCAGTTCGGCGCCGCGCTCCACGACGCCGGCGTGCGTGACGGTCCGAGCCAGGTCGGCGGACCCGGTCCGGTCCCCGGCCCCCACACCGGCCTGGGGAGTGGTCAGGGCCGGAGCGTGATCGACGTGAACGATGTCCAGGGGCGCTTCGTGCAGTGCGGCCTCGGCCAACGCGAACCTCAGCGCGGCCTCGGCGGCCGCGGAGCCGCTGACGCCGACCACGAATCTCCCTCGTGCGCGGGAGGATACTCCCGCTCCACCAGCTCGGCGTACATTCCGGCGACAACGCGCCCCTGGTCCTCCGGAGACAGAGGAGCACCGCCTTCCTCGGGTGCGTCATCGGGGATCGGCCACTCCACGGCATGCAGAATCCGCAGAGCGGCCCCGCGCAGAGCCGCCTCGGCGGCCGCGAAACACACCAGGGTCTTCGCCCCCCGCCAGCCGTCCTGCCCGGCAGCGACCCCGACCAGTACGGGAGGCATCCGGCTCGGTGTCCTGACCACGGTCCCACCTCCGTGGACGTCTGGCTCACCTGCGGCACAGCACGTCAGGTGCTCAGGCATTCAGCCGCCACACATCCAGAACAGGCATCTCCGACAGGCATCTACGTGTTTGCGGGAAACGGGCCGACGGGCTTGCCGCCCGCCGGGTGAACCGCAAGGCGTTCGGACATCACACCACCGGCGGCCGGGTACGCAGGCGTCATGATTCTCCCGACTCCTCGCGCCACCGGCGGCGCACGCCGATGCCCGCCTCTCGCCGGGACGGCCATGGCCTGTGCCTTCGCGCTGCTCGCGCTGGCCGGCTGCGACAGTGAACAGCAGGAAGCGCATGAGGTGCTGCCCATGCTCGAAGTCCCGGCCGACGAAGCCATCCGGTTGTCCTTGGAAGAGGTGCCCGGCAGTGACCTGGCAGCTCTCCACCTGCGCCAGTCCGAGGGGGACGAGCCGGTCTGGGACAGCAACGTCGTCGCCCAGGACGGCACACGTCACCTTGTGCGAGTGGACGGAAGCCGCCCCAAGGTGCTGAGCGCCAAGGAAGTGCCGGACGAAGACGCCGGGCAGCGGAAACTGATCGAGCAGGCCAAGATCCTTCCGGAGCAGGCCGTGCGTGAGGTGACCAAACCGGAATTCGGCAAGGTGACCTCGATCGAGATCGACACGAAGGAAGGCCGCGTCGTGTGGAACGTCGACGTGACCACCATCGAACGGGACAACGTCCACACCTACGACGTCGACGCGAAGACCGGTGAGGTGCTGGACCGAGGGGAACTGAGTTCCTGACACTCGTCACACCCCGCGCTCACCGCCCCCGAACCACATCCCGCCACGCCTCCGGAACGGCCCCGGCGACATCATGCGCCCCCACCGGCGCCCCCTCCGCCGCGAACCGGCCCGCCAGCCCGTGCAGGTACGCCGCCGCGCTCCCCGCGTCCAGCGCCGACAGCCCCGCCGCCAGCAGGGACCCCGCGAGTCCGGACAGTACGTCCCCGCTCCCGGCCGTCGCGAGCCACGACGTGCCCGTCGGGTTGACCCGGACCGGCCCTCCGTCCGCCCCGGCCACCACCGTTGTCGAGCCCTTCAGCAGCACCGTCGCCCCGTACCGCGCCGCCAGTTCCCGCGCCGAGGCCAGCCGCGCCCCCTCGACCTCCTCCCGGCCCACCCCGAGCAGCGCCGCCGCCTCCCCGGCGTGCGGCGTCATCAGCGTCGCCGCCGTGCGTGCCCGCACCGCGTCCGCGTCGGCCAGCCGCAGCCCGTCCGCGTCGATCAATACCGGCACCTCCGCCGCCAGCACCTCGGCCACCGTCCCGGCGTCGTCACCGGCCCCCGGCCCGACCACCCACGCCTGCACCCGCCCCGCCCGCTCCGGGCCCCGCTCGGACACGAGCGTCTCCGGGAAGCGGGCGATCACCGCGTCCCCCGCCGGACCGACGTACCGCACCGCCCCCGCCCCGCCCCGCAGCGCACCGGCGACGGCGAGCACCGCCGCGCCCGGATAACGGGCCGACCCGGCGGCGACCCCCACGACCCCCCGCCGGTACTTGTCGCTCTCCGCGCCCGGCACCGGCAGCAGCCGGGCCACGTCCGCGTGTTGCAGGGCCTCCAGCTCGGCCGCCTCACCCGGCAGCGGCAGCCCGATGTCCACCAGCCGCACCGAACCGGCGTACTCCCGCGCCGGATCGACCAGCAGCCCCGGCTTGTGCGCCCCGAAGGTGACCGTCAGGTCGGCCCGCACCGCGGCCCCCCGCACCTCCCCGCTGTCCGCGTCGACCCCGCTCGGCAGGTCGACGGCGACGACGGCGGCCCGGGACCGAGCGGCCGCGTCCGCGAGCGGCACCGCCTCCTCGCGCAGCCCGCCCTTACCACCGATCCCGACGATCCCGTCGACGACCAGATCGGCCCGCGTGACCAGCTCCACGGCGGAACCGGCGCCGGTCTCCGGGCCGCCCGCCACCGTCCGGCCGCCCGCCCGGCGCAACGCGGCCAGCCCCGGTCCGTGCGCGCGCTGCGGCGCCAGCAGCACCGCCGTCACGCCCGCCCCGCGCCGGGCCAGCCGCGCCCCGGCGTACAGGGCGTCACCGCCGTTGTCCCCGCTGCCGACCAGCAGCACCACCCGGCTGCCGTAGACCCGGCCCGCCACCCGCCCGAGCACCTCGGCGCAGGCGGCGGCGAGCCCGGCGGCGGCCCGTTGCATCAGCGCCCCCTCCGGCAGCCGTGCCATCTCCTGGCGTTCCGCCGTCCTGACCGTCTCCACGCTGTACGCAGTCCGCATGCCGTCGAGTCTTCCCCGTACGCCGGAAACACGCACGATCCCGCCCTTACCCGATCTGCGTACAGGGCGAGCGCGCGCACATCTGGGTCCGGCCGACCGTGGGCAGGCCCTGAGGGCAGCCGCTACCCCTCCGCGATCACCACCGCCGACGCCACCCCCGCGTCATGGCTGAGCGACACGTGCCACGACGCCACCCCCAGCTCCGCCGCCCGCGCCGCCACCGTCCCCGTCACCCGCAGTCGCGGCCGGCCGCTGTCCTCGACGTACACCTCGGCGTCCGTCCAGAGCAGGCCGGCCGGCGCGCCCAGCGCCTTGGCCAGCGCCTCCTTCGCCGCGAAGCGGGCGGCGAGCGAGGCGACGCCCCGGCGCTCACCGCTCGGCAGCAGCAACTCGCTCTCCAGGAAGAGCCGCTCCGCGAGGGCCGGCGTGCGCTTCAGCGAAGCCTCGAACCGCTCGATCTCGGCCACGTCGATCCCGACCCCGATGATGCTCATGCCGGGCACCCTAACCACTGGCGGCCGTCGCCCGGCGGGTGACGCCCGGGCACACGGCGACGGCCGGGGGCTCTGAGAGACTGTGGGCACGATGAGTGAGACAGCTGCTCGGCGGGACGCGGTACTGCGGGCCCGGGCCGAGATCGACTTGGCCGCCCTGCGGGCCAACGTACGCGCCCTGCGCGAACGGGCCCCCGGGGCGGCTCTCATGGCCGTCGTCAAGGCCGGCGGATACGGCCACGGCGCGGCACCCTGCGCCCGCGCGGCCGTCGAGGCGGGCGCGACCTGGCTGGGCACGGCCACCCCGCAGGAGGCGCTCGCCCTGCGCGCGGAGGCCGGGCTGCCGGACGACGTACGGATCATGTGCTGGCTGTGGACGCCGGGCGGCCCCTGGCGGGAGGCCGTGGAGGCCGGGCTCGACGTCTCCGTCAGCGCGATGTGGGCCCTGGCGGAGGTCACCGCGGCGGCACGGCTCGCCGGGCGCACCGCGCTGGTGCAGCTCAAGGCCGACACCGGGCTCGGCCGGGGCGGCTGCCAGCCGGGCTCGGACTGGGAGGAACTGGTCCGTCAGGCCCTGCGCGCCGAGGCCGAGGGCCTGATCCGGGTCACCGGGCTCTGGTCGCACTTCGCCTGCGCCGACGAGCCCGGGCACCCCTCCATCGCCGCCCAGCTCACCCGCTTCCACGAGATGACCGCGTACGCCGAGCGGCAGGGCGTACGCCCCGACGTGCGGCACATCGCCAACTCGCCGGCCACGCTCACCCTCCCCGAGGCCCACTTCGACCTGGTGCGGCCCGGCATCGCCATGTACGGCGTCTCGCCCAGCCCCGAGATCGGCACCCCCGCCGACCTCGGACTGCGGCCCGTGATGACGCTGACCGCCGCGCTGGCCCTGGTCAAACAGGTCCCCGGCGGCCACGGCGTCAGCTACGGGCACCACTACACCACCCCCGGCGACACCACCCTGGGCCTCGTCCCCCTCGGCTACGCGGACGGCATCCCGCGCCACGCCTCCTCCACCGGACCCGTCCTGGTCGACGGCAAGTGGCGCACCGTCGCGGGACGGATCGCGATGGACCAGTTCGTCGTCGACCTCGGCGGCGACCGGCCGGAACCGGGCGCCGAGGCGGTCCTGTTCGGGCCCGGCGACCGCGGCGAGCCCACCGCCGAGGACTGGGCGCAGGCGGCGGGCACCATCGGGTACGAGATCGTCACCCGGATCGGATCCCGCGTGCCGCGCGTCTATGTGAACGAGTGACGCGTCCGTACGCGGGATGACGCGCCCGCACACGGCGTGACGCACGTTCAGGTGAATCGGCAACCAGTGGGTATCCGCACAGCGGCCCGGCGAAGAGGAGCGGTGTACGTGAGCGAGAGCAACGCGGAGGCCGTCGCGTCGGCCGTCGCCTCCGCCACGGAAGCGGCCACCGAGGCCGCCGCCGGCGGCTGGCGCCGGGCGACCGGCATCGCCGGCGTCGCCATAGGCGTGGTCGCGGCGGGCGCGGCGGCCGGCGTGGCGATAGAACGGCTGACGGTCGGCCGCGGGATACGCCAGAAGGCCCGGCTCGCGCTGGACTCGGCGGGACCGTACGGCGGACTGCGCGGCAACCCCGGCAAGGCGTACGCCGACGACGGCACCGAGCTGTACTACGAGGTCGACGACGTCGAACCGGCGGCGGAGTCCGCGCTCTCCCGGCGCCGCCGGCGGCTGTTCGGCCGCAAGGAGCCCGCTCCGGTGACCGTCGTCTTCAGCCACGGCTACTGCCTCAACCAGGATTCCTGGCACTTCCAGCGGGCCGCCCTGAGGGGCGTCGTACGCACCGTGCACTGGGACCAGCGCAGCCACGGCCGGTCCGCGCGGGGCGCGGCCCAGGCGCGGGACGGCCGGCCGGTCACCATCGAGGAGCTGGGCCGGGACCTGAAGGCCGTCATCGACGCGGCCGTGCCCGAGGGCCCGATCGTGCTGGTGGGGCACTCCATGGGCGGCATGACCGTGATGGCCCTGGCCGACGCGTTCCCCGACCTGGTCCGCGAGCGGGTCGTCGGCGTCGCGCTCGTCGGCACGTCCTCCGGCCGGCTCGGCGAGGTCAACTTCGGGCTGCCGGTGGCCGGCGTCAACGCGGTCCGGCGGGTGCTGCCGGGCGTGCTGAAGGTGCTGGGGCAGCGCGCCGAGCTGGTGGAGAAGGGGCGGCGGGCGACGGCGGACCTGTTCGCCGGGATCATCAAGCGGTACTCGTTCGCGTCCCGGGACGTCGACCCGGCCGTGGCCCGGTTCGCCGAGCGGATGATCGAGTCGACGCCGATCGACGTGGTCGCCGAGTACTACCCGGCCTTCAACGACCACGACAAGACCGAGGCCCTCGTCCACTTCGCCGACCTGCCGGTCCTGGTGCTGGCCGGGGTGCGGGACCTGGTGACGCCGAGCGAGCACAGCGAGGCGATCGCCGGCATCCTGCCGGGCGCCGAGTTGGTACTGGTGCCGGACGCCGGGCACCTGGTCATGCTGGAGCACCCGGAAGTCGTCACCGACCGCCTCGCGGATCTGCTCGCCCGCGCGGGGGCGTTGCCGTCAACGGCTACCGTTGAGGGCTGTGACTCCGCCTCTTCCTGAGCGGAAGCGGCTTCCAGCCTCCCGGCTGCGGTCCAGCCCCAACCGACCCCTTGCGGGGTGTGACACGTGTACTACTGCGAGTGAGTGACGATGGAAGAATCCGCAAAGCCGCACGTCCCGGCTGAGCCGGCCGAGCCCGCCCCCGACACCGAGATCACGGTCACCTCCCCCGAGCAGATGCGGGAACTGGGCCGCAGGCTCGCCAAGCTGCTGCGCGCCGGTGACCTGGTGATGCTCAGCGGGGAGCTGGGTGCGGGCAAGACGACGCTGACCCGCGGGCTCGGCGAGGGTCTGGGCGTGCGCGGTGCCGTCACCTCCCCGACCTTCGTGATCGCCCGCGTGCACCCCTCGCTCGGTGACGGTCCGCCGCTGGTCCACGTGGACGCCTACCGGCTGTCCGGCGGCCTGGACGACATGGAGGACCTCGACCTCGACGTCTCCCTGCCCGACTCGGTGATCGTCGTGGAGTGGGGCGAGGGCAAGGTCGAGGAGCTGACCGACGACCGGTTGCAGCTGTGGATCCACCGCGCCGTGGGTGACACCACGGACGAGGTGCGGCACGTGACGCTGACCGGCGTCGGCGCGCGCTGGGCCGAGGCCGACATGAGCGTGCTCGCCGGCTGAGCGCGGCGCTCGCGGAACGCCGCCGGGATGTTCCGACAAGGCGTCGGGAAAATATTGCGTTCCGGGTCTTGCGCGTGGTCACATGGTACCCAGCTCGTGGTTAGGCATGCCTAACCACGCCCGCCCCCGACCTTCAGGAGGCGTCCATGTCCCACACCGAGCCGCAGGCCCGCCCGAGGTCGCAGTCGCCCGCGCTCAGCGGGGTGCCCATGAGCGAACTGCTGGCGTCCTGCGCCGCCGCCGCGGCGGTCTCGACGCCGCCGCGCGCGCCCGAACCGGAGACCCGCGGGCCCGTCCGGGAGCACCGCGAGGCCGCTTGACCTCCCACGGCCCCCGCGCCTCAGGGGACGACGACGACCGGCTGCCCGATCGTCGCGAACCGCCACATCGCGTCGCCGTCCGCGCGCGACTCCCGGATGCCGCCGGTGCGCTTGCCCGGATCGGGCTTCGCCGTCGAGCCGTCGACCTCCGCGCTGAAGCCGATGACCACGCCCGCGGTGCTGGTGAAGCGCACGACGTGCTCGACCGGGACGCCGTCGGACCCGGTGACCCGGTTGGACCGGGAGGTGACCCCGTAGGTGCCCGGCGCGGGGTCGACCGTGCTGGGCGTGACCGGGAAGGTGCGCCGCACCTTGCCGCCCGCGCCGACCAGCCACACCCGGTCGTCGTCCACCGAGTACACCACCCGTTCACCCTGGCCGGATCCGGTCGGCAGCGCCTCGGGGTGCCTGCGGTCGCGCGGCGCCTTGGAAGCGCCGGGGGCGGGTGTGCTGCTCACGTGGGTCCGGCCGAGTTCGGCCGGGACGGTCGCCGCCGCCTGGTGGGCGAGGAAGCCGATGGTCGCGAGGGCGGCCGCGGTGAGGCCGGTGACGAAACCGGCGCTGCTGCTTGCCACGGGCGACCACCTCGTCGTCGTACGTCGTGCCTGAGTTCCCGGCGACGGTAGCAGTCCGTGACGTGGTGAACGCGCTGTGCGACACGGGTACGGGCCGGGGCCGCCGCCGGGCGTCCGCCGGGGGACGCCCGGCGCCGTAGGCTGTTTGCGTGCTCTTGCTCGCTCTGGATACCGCCACGCCCGCCGTGACCGTCGCGCTGCACGACGGTACGGACGTCATCGCCTCGTCGAGCCAGGTGGACGCACGCCGCCACGGCGAGCTGCTGCTGCCCGCCGTCGACCGGGTGCTCGCCGAGGCCGGACTGCGGCTCGACGCCGTCACCGAGGTCGTCGCCGGCATCGGCCCCGGCCCGTACACGGGGCTGCGCGTCGGCCTGATGACCGCGGAGACCTTCGGGCTCGCGCTCGGGGTGCCCGTGCACGGCGTGTGCACGCTGGACGGCCTCGCCTACGCCGCCGACCTGGAGGGACCCTTCGTGGTGGCGACCGACGCCCGCCGCAAGGAGGTCTACTGGGCGCGCTACGCCGACTCCCGCACCCGCCTCACCGACCCGGCCGTCGACCGCCCCGCCGACATCGCCGGGCAGGTGGCCGGACTCCCGGCCGTCGGCGCGGGCGCGCTGCTGTACCCGGACACCTTCCCGAAGGCGCACGAGCCCGAGCACGTGTCCGCCGCCGCCCTCGCGTGCCTGGCCGCCGAGAAGCTGGCCGCGGGCGAGAAGCTGCCCGAGCCCCGGCCGTTGTACCTGCGCAGGCCCGACGCCCAGGTCCCCAAGAACTACAAGGTGGTCACCCCCAAGTGACCGGAGCGACCGAACCCGTGACCCCGACCGTGGACGCCGGGCTGCGCGAGATGCGCTGGTGGGACATCGACCCCGTGCTCCGTATGGAGCGGGAGCTGTTCCCGGAGGACGCCTGGTCGCGGGGCATGTTCTGGTCCGAGCTGGCCCACGCGCGCGGACCCGGGGCGACCCGGCGGTACCTGGTCGCCGAGGAGGACGGCCGCCTCGTCGGCTACGCCGGTCTGGTCACCGCCGGGGACCAGGGCGACGTGCAGACCATCGCCGTCGCCCGCGACCACTGGGGGACCGGCCTCGGCGCGCGGCTGCTGACCGAGCTGCTGCGGGCGGCGACCGCCTTCGAGTGCGCCGAGGTGCTGCTGGAGTGCCGGGTGGACAACACCCGCGCCCAGCGGCTGTACGAGCGGTTCGGCTTCGAGCCCATCGGCTTCCGGCGCGGCTACTACCAGCCGGGCAACGTGGACGCCCTGGTGATGCGCCTGACCGACCCTTCCACCTCCGTACCGGGAACCGAACGAGGAACCGACAACCATGGCTGACTCACGCGACGAGCCGCTCGTCCTCGGGATCGAGACCTCCTGCGACGAGACCGGCGTCGGTGTCGTCCGCGGCACCACCCTGCTGGCCGACGCCATCGCGTCCAGCGTCGACGAGCACGCCCGCTTCGGCGGCGTCGTCCCCGAGGTGGCCAGCCGCGCCCACCTGGAGGCGATGGTCCCCACCATCGACCGCGCCCTGAAGGAGGCCGGGGTCGGCGCGCGCGACCTCGACGGCATCGCCGTCACCGCCGGTCCGGGCCTGGCCGGCGCCCTGCTGGTCGGCGTCTCGGCCGCCAAGGCGTACGCCTACGCCCTCGGCAAGCCCCTGTACGGCGTCAACCACCTCGCCTCGCACATCTGCGTCGACCAGCTGGAGCACGGCGCGCTGCCCGAGCCGACGATGGCGCTGCTGGTCTCCGGCGGCCACTCCTCGCTGCTGCTCTCGACGGACATCACCTCCGACGTCCGCCCGATGGGCGCCACCATCGACGACGCGGCCGGCGAGGCCTTCGACAAGATCGCCCGGGTGCTGAACCTGGGCTTCCCGGGCGGCCCGGTCATCGACCGGTACGCGCGCGAGGGCGACCCGAACGCCATCGCCTTCCCGCGCGGGCTGACCGGTCCGCGCGACCCGGCGTACGACTTCTCCTTCTCCGGGCTGAAGACGGCCGTGGCCCGCTGGATCGAGGCGAAGCGGGCGGCGGGGGAGGAGGTGCCGGTGCGGGACGTGTCGGCGTCCTTCCAGGAGGCGGTCGTGGACGTGCTGACCCGCAAGGCGGTGCGCGCCTGCAAGGACCAGGGCGTCGACCACCTGATGGTCGGCGGCGGCGTGGCCGCCAACTCCCGGCTGCGCGCGCTGGCCCAGGAGCGCTGCGAGGCGGCCGGCATCCGGCTGCGGGTGCCGCGCCCCAAGCTGTGCACGGACAACGGCGCGATGGTGGCCGCCCTCGGCGCCGAGATGGTCGCCCGCAACCGGGCCGCCTCCGACTGGGACCTCTCCGCGGACTCGTCGCTGCCGGTGACCGACCCGCACGTGCCCGGGAACGCCCAGGGCCACGGCCACAGCCACTCGCACGACCACGTCCACGAGGTCAGCAAGGAGAACCTGTACTCGTGACCGTCGCCCTGATGTGGGAGGCCCGGGCCGTGCCCGGCCGGGGCGCGGAACTGCTGGCCTGGACCCGGGCCCAGCCGCTCGCCGCCACCCCGCTCCGCCGCGAAACCCTGCGCGCCCCGCAGGACCGGGTCCTGGTCATCACCTGGTGGGACGCGCCGTACGAGGCCGCACTGCCGGAACTGCCCGAACCGGACGGGGAGTTGGTCACGCGTCCGGTGCACCGGTGGCGGTTCGAGTCGATGGGCAAGGACTGACACCGGTGCCTTCACGGCGCGTTCACGGTCTAGGGAGTGTGATTCGTGGACGACGAGCGGACTCGGACTCGGCGAATATTTCGATGTGGTCATCGAATGTTCCGAGATCCTGAAACCCCAGAGGGCTTCGTCAAGCGAGCCCGACAGGGTTACGATCGCCGCCATGACATCCCCGCAGCCCGCTGAAACCCGGACGCAAAAGCGGTCCGCGCAGACCGCGACCCTCGCCGAGATCGCGCGTGCGGCCGGTGTGTCGGCGCCGACTGTTTCGAAGGTGCTCAACGGCCGCGCCGACGTCGCCCCCTCCACCCGGGCCCGCGTGGAGGAGCTGCTGCGCACCCACGGCTACCGGCGCCGGCGGGCCGAGTCGACCCGTTCGCCGCTGATCGACCTGGTCTTCCACGAGCTGGAGAGCGCCTGGGCGATGGAGGTCATCCGGGGCGTGGAGAACGTGGCCCGGGACACCGGGCTCAGCGTGGTGCTCTCCGAGAGCGCGGGGCGCCTCACGCCCGGCCGGACCTGGGCCGACCAGGTCGCCGCGCGCCGTCCGCACGGCGTGATCCTGGTCCTGTCCGGCCTCGACGAGTCCCAGCGGGCCCTGCTCACCAGCCGCTCCATCCCGTTCGTGGTGATGGACCCGGCCGGCGACCCCGGCGCCGACGTGCCGTCCATCGGCGCCACCAACTGGCAGGGCGGACTCGCCGCCACCCGTCACCTGGTCGACCTCGGTCACACCCGCATCGGGGCGATCAGCGGACCCACCCGGATGATGTGCAGCCGCGCCCGCGTCGACGGCTACCGGGCCGCACTGGAGACCGCCGGGCTGCCGGTCGAGCCGGACCTGATCGTGACCGGCGACTTCCACCACGAGGCCGGCTACCGGCGGGGCCTGGAGCTGCTGCGCCGCCCCGACCGGCCGACCGCAGTCTTCGCGGGCAACGACCTCCAGGCGCTGGGCCTGTACGAGGCCGCGCGCGAACTGGGGCTGCGCATCCCGCAGGACCTCAGCGTGGTCGGCTTCGACGACCTGCCGGTGGCCCGCTGGGTGGGGCCGCCGCTGACGACCGTACGGCAGCCGCTGACGGAGATGGCCGAGGCGGCGGCGCGGCTGGTCCTGGACCTCGGGCGGGACGACGGTTCGGCGTCGGCGACCCGGGTGGAGCTGGCCACCAGCCTGGAGGTGCGCAGCAGCACGGCGGCGCCCGGCGCCGGCTGAGCCGCCCGGAAGCCCGAGCCGCCCGGAAGCCCGAGCCGCGCCGACGTCCGGGCCACGCCCGAAGTCTGAGAATTTCCGCAGAATCCCGACCCGCACGTTCCTGATTCAACAATTCCGACTTATGTTCCCTCCGACGGGGCACTCGCGTGGGGACGCGAACGGGACCGGCAGGGGCGGGGGCGGGACGCATGGCTGCGCGGGACGCGCGGGAGGGGCGCGGTGGGCGCTCGAAGGGCTTCAAGGTGGCCGGCCTGGCGCTGGCCGGCGCCCTGCTGCTCGGGTTCGCCGCGGCGGGCTGGGCCTACTGGCACCTGAACGGCAACATCACCGGCGTCGACATCGAGGGCGCGCTCGGCGACGACCGCCCCGCCCGTCCGGCCACCGTCCCCTCCGGCTCGCCCTCCGGGTCCCCGGCGCCCACCGGCGCCCTGAACATCCTCGTCCTCGGCTCGGACTCGCGCAGCGGCGAGGAGAACCGGGAACTCGGCGGCGGCGACAGCGGAGGCGCCCGCTCCGACACCGCGATGGTCGTCCACCTCGACGCGGGCCGCACCGCCGCCACCGTCGTCAGCATCCCGCGCGACACGCTCGTCGACCGCCCCTCCTGCCCCCTGGAGTCCGGCGGCTCGACCCGGGAGGCGAGCGGCGCGATGTTCAACACCGCCTACGAACTGGGCGGACCGGTCTGCGCGGTCAAGACCGTCGAGTCCTTCACCGGCGTCCGCATGGACCACTACATCGAGATCGACTTCTCCGGGTTCGCCAAGCTGGTCGACGCGCTGGGTGGGGTCACCGTCACCACGGACGTGGACATCGACGACGACAAGAGCCACCTGCACCTGGACGCCGGCACCCACCACCTCGACGGCACCGAGGCGCTCGGTCTGGCCCGCACCCGCTACGGGCTGGCGGGCGGCAGCGACCTGGCCCGGATAGAGCTCCAGCAGAACCTGGTCAAGGCGCTGCTGGAACAGATCGCCGCCACCGACCTGCTCACCGACCCCCCGCGCCTCTACCAGGTCGCGGACGCGGTCACCGGCAGCCTCACCACCGACACCGGCCTGGACTCACTGGGCGAACTGACGAGCCTCGGCCGCAGCCTCGGGGGCCTCGCGGCAGCCGACGTACGCACCGTGACCATGCCGGTGGACCCGGCCCCCTGGGACCCCAACCGGGTGATCGCCCGCGAGCCGGACGCCGGTGACCTGTGGGAATCGCTGCGCTAGCGGTTCCCCCGAAAGTTCTTGAAAGAAATCCCGCGACGGCTGTCGATCCACGCCGCTCCCGTTCGACGTACTGGGTGAGAGGCCGGGGAGGAACCCGGCCGCCGAACCCGAGGAGTCACCGTGCCCCGTTACCTGTCGCTGATCCGTATCGAGGAGAACGACTCCCTCTCCGGCGGCCCCAGCCCCGAGCTGGTGCAGCGCATGGAGAAGCTGATGGAGGAGATGACGAAGGCCGGCGTCCTGCTCGACACGGCCGGCCTCACCCCGACCGCCGACGGCACCCGCGTCCACTACGAGGGCGGACAGCTGTCCGTCACCGACGGGCCGTTCACCGAGTCCAAGGAGGTCATCGGCGGCTACGCCCTGCTCCAGGCGAAGGACAAGGCGGAGGCCGTCGAGTGGACCAAGCGCTTCCTGAAGGTGCACGAGGAGTACTGGACGGTCACCTGCGAGGTGCGACAGCTGATGGAGGGCTGAGCACCGTTTTCCCCGGCCGCCCGGAGGGTGTTGCATGGTGGGCTGTGGAACCGCAGCCCACCGAGGCTCTTGAGACCGTCTTCCGCCTGGAGACCCCGCGCGTCGTCGCCGGCGTCGCCCGGCTCGTGCGGGACGTCGGCATCGCCGAGGAACTCACGCAGGACGCCCTGGTCGCCGCCCTGGAGCAGTGGCCGAGGGACGGCGTGCCCGACAACCCCGGCGCCTGGCTCATGGCCACCGCCAGGCGTCGCGCCGTCGACCTCATCCGGCGCCGGGAGACCTACGCCCGCAAGCTCGCGGAGATCGGCCGCGAGCTGCCCGCCGAGACGGCGCCGCCGGAGGAGCCCGCCGCCCCGGACGACATCGACGACGACCTGCTGCGGCTGGTCTTCACCGCCTGCCACCCGGTGCTCTCCGCCGAGGCCCGCATCGCCCTGACCCTGCGGCTGCTCGGGGGCCTGACCACGCCCGAGATCGCCCGCGCCTTCCTCGTCCCGGAACCGACGGTCGCGCAGCGCATCGTGCGCGCCAAACGCACCCTGGCCACCAAGAACGTCGCCTTCGAGGTGCCGTACGGCCCGGACCGGGCGGCCCGCCTCGGCTCGGTCCTGGAGGTCATCTACCTGATCTTCAACGAGGGCTACGCGGCCACCGCGGGCGACGACTGGCTCCGCCCGGCCCTGTGCGAGGACGCCCTGCGTCTGGCCCGCGTCCTGGCCGCCCTGATGCCGAAGGAACCCGAGGTCCACGGCCTGACGGCGCTGCTGGAGTTCCAGGCCTCCCGCACCGCCGCCCGCACCGGCCCCGACGGCGAGCCGGTCCTCCTGCGCGACCAGAACCGCCGCCGGTGGAGCCGCCTGCTCATCGCCCGGGGCATCACCGCCCTCGACCACGCCCACGCCACGGCCGGCTCCGGCGCCCCGGGCCCGTACGTGCTCCAGGCCGCGATCGCCGCCTGCCACGCGACGGCGTACCGCTACGAGCAGACAGACTGGCCGCGCATCGCCGCGCTCTACGGCCTGCTCGCCACCCGCGCCCCGTCCCCGGTCGTCGAACTCAACCGCGCGGTCGCCGTGTCGATGGCCGAGGGCCCGGCCCCCGCGCTGGCCCTCGTCGACGCCCTGGCCGCCGAACCGGCCCTGCGCGACTACCACCTGCTCCCCAGCGTCCGCGGCGACCTCCTGCTCCGCCTGGACCGCCCGGCCGAGGCGCGCACGGAGTTCGAACGGGCCGCGTCCCTGGCCCGCAACGAACGCGAGCGCGAACTGCTGACCCGCCGGGCACAGGAGTGCGGTTAGGGCTTCCGCGCCAGGTGCCCGACCAGCATCGTCGGCGCCCCCGCGACCCGGGTCAGGAACACGGTCGCCGCGTTCGGCCCCTGCGGCTTGACCTTCCGCCGCAGCTCCTCCGGCTCGACCGCCGACCCCCGCTTCTTCACGGTCAGCGTGCCGACGCGGCGCTCCCGCAGCAGCGCCTTCAGCTTCTTCACGTGGAAGGGCATCAGGTCGGTGATCTCGTACGCCGTGGCGTACGGCGTCGGCTGCAGCTCGTCCGCGGTGACGTACGCGATGGTCGCGTCGAGCAGTCCGCCGCCGACCTGTTCGGCGACCTCGGCGACCAGATGGGCGCGGATCACGGCGCCGTCCGGCTCGTACAGGTACCGGCCGGGCGTACGGACCGCCGGGTCGGGCAGGCCGGTGCCCGGCAGGGTGCGGGGCCCGGGCAGCAGCGTGGCCCGCACCGCCCCCGGGGCGCCGCCGAACCACAGCACGGCCTCCTTCACGTCCCCGCCGTCGGAGATCCACTCGGCCTCGGCGTCGTCCGGCACCGCCTCGTGCGGAATGCCGGGCGCCACCTTCAGCGCGGCGGCACGGGAGGCCGTACGGGCCGCGCCGACGGCCCAGGACAGCGGCGGCGAGTACGCCTCGGGGTCGAAGATCCTCCCCCGGCCGCCGCGGCGGGCCGGGTCGACGAAGACCGCGTCGTACCCGCTGGTGTCCACCGCCTCGACATCCGCCTCGCGCACCTCGATCAGCTCCCCGAGCCCCAGCGCGTCGGCGTTGGCACGGGCCGCCGCCGCGGTCGCCGGGTCGCGGTCCACCGCCAGCACCCGGATGCCCGCCCGGGCCAGCGCGATCGCGTCGCCCCCGATCCCGCAGCACAGGTCGGCCACGGAGGTGGCACCCAGAGCCGCGAACCGCTCCGCCCGGTACGCCGCCACGCTCGCCCGCGTGGACTGCTCGACCCCGTTGGCCGTGAAGAACATCCGCCCCGCGTCCTCCGCCCCGAACTTCGCCGCCGCCCGCTGCCGCAGCCGCGCCTGCCCGAGCGCGGCCGACACCAGCGCGACCGGGTGCTCGCGGCGCAGCCGGGTGGCGACGGCCAACTCCCGCGCGGGGTCGGTGTCGCGCACCTCGTCGAGGAGGGCGCGGCCTTCGGGGGTGAGCAGGGAGAGCAGGGCGTCGAGGTCGTTCACCGCCTCATTGTGGGCCAGTCGGTGGATGGTGTGCCTCCGGCGCGGTGTCGGACGGGGTCCTGCGGCCGAGGACTGCGAAGATCCGGCACCATGCGAGCAGTCGTACAAAATGACAAAAGCCGGGCGTCGCGGGTGCTGCGGGCGGCGACTGCCCCCGGACCGCGCGGGCGCGCCGCCACCGTCACCGTCCTCCTCGCCGTGGCCGCCCTCGCCGCCGGCTGTGCGCAGGACACCTCGGACGCCCGGGGCGCCCCGGGCCAGGAGCCTCTCCAGGCACCCCCGGCCCGCGGGCTCGACGCATACGCCTCCAAGCTGCGCGCGGCCCAGGCCGCCCGGGTCGCCGCCGCAAAGCGCTGGGATCTCCGGAAGGTCCCGCTGACCGCCCCCGCGCCCCCCGCGAAGAAGCCGGAGATCAAGGCGCGCGAAGGCTTCGAGGTCGACGGCCAGAAGCAGGACGGCCTCCCGCCGGTCTTCACCACGGTCCCCACCAAGGAGAAGATCGTCTTCCTCACCATCGACGACGGCGCCGAGAAGGACCGGGCGTTCCTGAGGATGATGAGCGAGCTGAAGATCCCGTACACCGTCTTCCTCACCGACGAGGAGATCAAGGACGACTACGGCTACTTCAAGAAGATGCAGGCCCGCGGGGTCACCCTCAACAACCACACCCTGAGCCACCCCTACCTCCCCGGCCTCTCCTACGCGGAGCAGAAGCGGGAGATCTGCGGCATGCAGAACGTCATGGAGAAGCGCTACGGCAAGCGCCCCGTCCTCTTCCGGCCGCCCTTCGGCAACTACAACCGCGACACCCTGCGCGCCGCGAAGACCTGCGGCATCAAGTACGCGCCCATCTGGAGCGAGGAGGTGTTCGTCGACCACTGGGAGTACCGCGAGTGGGACCGGGAACTGCACCCCGGCGACATCGTCCTCACCCACTTCCGGGGCCGTGAGGACTGGGACGGCACGATGACCGACATGGCCCGGCGCTTCCTGAACCGGATCACCGCCGAGGGCTACGCGGTGGCCCGCCTGGAGGACTACCTGTGAGGCGAGGACGGTTCCGGCCGGCCGGGGCCGCCCTGGCCGCCGTACTGCTCACCGGCTGCGCCCAGTTCGCCGGCCCCGCCGGACACCCGGCGGCCGGGGAACCCGCCCGGGGCGGCGACCGCAGCGGCGACCAGAACTTGAACCTCCCGCCCGTCGTGGACCACGTCCGCACCACCGACCGGGTCGTCTTCCTCACCTACGACGACAGCGCCGAGCGCGACCCCCGCTTCACCGCCCTGATCCGCGAGCGGCGCCTCCCCGTCACCCTGTTCCTCACCGACACCGTGGCCGGACCGGCGTACGGCCACTTCGCCGGGCTCCGATCGGTGGGCGCGAGCCTCCAGAACCACACCCTGAACCACCGCTCCCTGCGGGGCCTGCCCTACGCCGGCCAGCGCGCCGAGGTCTGCGGCCAGCAGACCAAGCTCAGGTCCCGCTTCGGCGTCCGCCCCCACCTCTTCCGCCCACCGCACGGCACGTACGACACCACGACCCTGCGCGCCGCCGCCGACTGCGGCATCACGGCCGTCGTCCTGTGGCGCGCGGCCCTGAACACCGACGGCCACCTCACCTACACCCGAGGCGAACACGGCCTGCACCCCGGCGACATCGTGGCCGTGAACCTGACCACCCACACGGAAGCTCTGCTGGAGACGATCGAGGACCAGGACCTGAGGGTGGCCGCCCTGGACGACTACCTCTGACTCTCGGCGCCGACCGGCATCTCAGCCCGTCCGGCGTTTGAGGACGAGGCCGTTCAGGCCGACAGCGGGGGTCTGGGGGGCGGCAGCCCCCAGCGACGCCCACACCCACCCCGGGTGCGCTCCCCAGACCGGCGTTCACACGATTTCCCGGCCGACGCGCCGCAGGCATTGGCACTCCGCTTGACCGAGTGCTAACCGCAGTCATAGTCTCAACCCTGGCACTCCCCACTGGAGAGTGCCAACTACGCGACGGGCAGGTCCGGCACCCGCGACGACGGATCCACCTGGTCGCCACCTCAGACAGTTAACCCCGTGAGATCTCCGAAGGGGGAGGTCGGATCGTGACGACCACCAGCTCCAAGGTTGCCATCAAGCCGCTCGAGGACCGCATTGTGGTCCAGCCGCTCGACGCCGAGCAGACCACGGCTTCGGGCCTGGTCATTCCGGACACCGCCAAGGAGAAGCCCCAGGAGGGCGTCGTCCTGGCCGTGGGCCCGGGCCGCTTCGAGGACGGCAACCGCCTTCCGCTCGACGTCAGCGTCGGCGACGTCGTGCTGTACAGCAAGTACGGCGGCACCGAGGTGAAGTACAACGGCGAGGAGTACCTCGTCCTCTCGGCCCGCGACGTGCTCGCGATCGTCGAGAAGTAGAAGTAGCTGAAGTAGCTCTTCACTTCACCGAAGCACCTTGCTTTCCAGCTGCGCCCCTGGCTCCCGCGACCATAAAAAGCCGGGTGTCGGGGGCGCAGTGCCGTATAACCCCAAGATTTCCGGAAGAGGGCTCACGCTCCCATGGCGAAGATCCTGAAGTTCGACGAGGACGCCCGTCGCGCCCTCGAGCGCGGCGTCAACAAGCTCGCCGACACCGTGAAGGTGACGATCGGCCCCAAGGGCCGCAACGTCGTCATCGACAAGAAGTTCGGCGCCCCCACCATCACCAACGACGGCGTCACCATCGCCCGCGAGGTCGAGGTCGAGGACCCGTACGAGAACCTCGGCGCCCAGCTGGTGAAGGAGGTGGCGACCAAGACCAACGACATCGCTGGTGACGGCACCACCACCGCCACCGTGCTCGCCCAGGCGCTCGTCCGCGAGGGCCTGAAGAACGTCGCCGCCGGCGCCTCCCCGGCGCTGCTGAAGAAGGGCATCGACGCGGCCGTCGCCGCCGTGTCCGAGGACCTCCTCGCCACGGCCCGGCCGATCGAAGAGAAGTCCGACATCGCCGCCGTCGCCGCGCTGTCCGCCCAGGACCAGCAGGTCGGCGAGCTGATCGCCGAGGCGATGGACAAGGTCGGCAAGGACGGTGTCATCACCGTCGAGGAGTCCAACACCTTCGGCCTGGAGCTGGACTTCACCGAGGGCATGGCCTTCGACAAGGGCTACCTGTCGCCGTACTTCGTGACGGACCAGGAGCGCATGGAGGCCGTCCTCGACGACCCGTACATCCTGATCAACCAGGGCAAGATCTCCTCCATCGCGGACCTGCTGCCGCTGCTGGAGAAGGTCATCCAGACCAACGCCTCCAAGCCGCTGCTGATCATCGCCGAGGACCTGGAGGGCGAGGCGCTCTCCACCCTCGTCGTCAACAAGATCCGCGGCACCTTCAACGCCGTCGCGGTGAAGGCCCCGGGCTTCGGCGACCGCCGCAAGGCGATGCTCCAGGACATGGCGGTCCTCACCGGCGCCACGGTCATCTCCGAGGAGGTCGGCCTCAAGCTCGACCAGGTCGGCCTGGACGTGCTCGGCACCGCCCGCCGCATCACCGTCACCAAGGACGACACCACGATCGTCGACGGTGCCGGCAAGCGCGACGAGGTCGAGGGCCGCATCAACCAGATCAAGGCCGAGATCGAGTCCACGGACTCCGACTGGGACCGCGAGAAGCTCCAGGAGCGTCTCGCGAAGCTGGCCGGCGGCGTGTGCGTGATCAAGGTCGGCGCCGCCACCGAGGTGGAGCTGAAGGAGCGCAAGCACCGTCTGGAGGACGCCATCTCCGCGACCCGCGCCGCGGTCGAGGAGGGCATCGTCTCCGGTGGCGGCTCCGCGCTGGTCCACGCCGTCAAGGTGCTGGACGGCAGCCTCGGCAAGACCGGCGACGAGGCCACCGGTGTCGCGGTCGTCCGCCGCGCCGCCGTCGAGCCGCTGCGCTGGATCGCCGAGAACGCCGGCCTGGAGGGCTACGTCATCACCTCCAAGGTCGCCGAGCTGGACAAGGGCCAGGGCTTCAACGCCGCCACCGGCGAGTACGGCGACCTGGTCAAGGCCGGCGTCATCGACCCGGTGAAGGTCACCCGCTCCGCCCTGGAGAACGCGGCCTCCATCGCCTCCCTCCTCCTGACGACCGAGACCCTGGTCGTCGAGAAGAAGGAAGAGGAAGAGCCGGCCGCCGCGGGCCACGGGCACGCCCACTGAGCGCTGCGCTGAGCCCTACGGTGCCCAGTTCCCTGCGGGGGGCTGGGCACCGTTTCTTTTGGCGCCGGCGGCGGGTTCGCGTCCTGCCCCGGCGGGGTTTGCCGCCGGGTGCGGCGCCGTGGGGGTTGCTCGCGCAGTTCCCCGCGCCCCTTGCGGGGCGCTGCCGGTTACTGCGGGCCGTACTTGCGGCCCGTCCGTGAGCTGAGGCCGCCCAGCATGCCGCGCGGCACCAGCTTCGCCGCGCCCATCAGGGTCTTGTAGCGGGGGTCCGGGATGGACAGGGACTTGCCCCGGGCCAGGTCGTCCAGGGCCGCCGCGACGACCTTGTCCGCGTCGAGCCACATCCAGTTCGGGATGTTGTCCGTGCCCATGCCGGCCCGCTCGTGGAACTCCGTACGCACGAAGCCGGGAGCCAGGGCCATCAGGCGTACGCCGCTGCCGCCCAGGTCCTTCGCCACGCCCTGGGTGAACTGCACCACCCACGCCTTGGACGCGCCGTAGGTGCCGCGCGGGACGAAGGCCGCGACCGAGGCCACGTTGACGACGCCGCCGCGGCCGCGCTCCCGCATCCCCTCCACCGCCGCCGAGGTCAGCCGCAGCACCGCCTCGCAGTGCACCTTGAGCATGGTCAGCTCGTCGGCCATGGAGACGTCGAGGAACTTGCCCTTGTTGCCGAAGCCGGCGTTGTTGATCAGCAGATCGACGGGGTGCCTGCGCTCACCCAGCCGGGCGGACACCGCCTCGATGCCGGCGTCCGCCGACAGGTCCGCCGTCAGCACCTCCGCCTCGATGCCGTGCCGGTCGTGCAGCTCGGTCGCCTGTTCGCGCAGCCGCTTGGTGTCCCGGGCCACCAGCACCAGGTTGTGTCCGTCGGCCGCCAGCCGCCGGGCGAACGCGGCGCCGATGCCCGCCGTCGATCCCGTAATCAATGCCGTTGTCATGGCGCAAGGTTATGGGTCGGACGGGCCGGGTCCACTTCGCTCACCGGCCCCGCCGCTCGTGAAGAGCCGGTGAAGAAAATCCTGGTGAAGAGCGGTCAGTCGCCGTACCTCGCCACGTACTTCCGTGCCTGCGCCAACGCCTCCGGGTGCAGCGCCCCGCCCGCCGCCAGCAGCCGGGGCAGCAGCTCCCGCTGGATCGTCACCGCCCGGAACTGCAGGGCCACCGTCACCTCGTGGTCGGGCCGGTGCACGATCCGGACCGGGTCGCCCGCCCGTATCTCCCCGGGTTCGACCACCCTGAAGTACGCGCCCGGCGCGGCCTTCTCGATGAAGCGCTTCATCCAGCCCTGCTCACCCATATGGCCCTGGAAGGTGCGGCAGGGAATGCGTCCGGACGTCACTTCGAGGAGCAGGTCCGGACCGATCCGCCAGCGCTCGCCGATCAGGGCGCCGGAGACGTCCAGGCCCGTGGTGGTGAGGTTCTCGCCGAACGAGCCGCTGGGCAGCGCACGGCCCAGTTCGCGCTCCCAGTCGTCCATGTCCTCGCGGGCCACCGCGTACACCGCCTGGTCGTCGCCGCCGTGATGGCGCGTGTCGCACACCGTGTCGCCGGCCAGCCCGCTCGCCCCGACGCCCTTCGCCCCGGGCGCCGCCACCCGCACGGGCCCGTCGGCCGGCCGCTTGTCGATGCCGGTGACGCCCTCGGGGTGGTCCGTGTACGGCACGGTCTTCGCGCGGCCGAGATTGACAGACAGAAGCTTCATGGCGGAACGGTAGGACAATCCTCGTCAAAGTGTCGACGCGGTATTCGTCGTTCGGTCAAAGCGTCGCTTATCCTCAGCGGTGTGATCGAGGCTCGTCATCTCCGTGTGCTGCGCGCCGTGGCATCGACCGGTTCCTTCTCCGCCGCCGGGCGCGAGCTGGGCTGCACCCAGCCCGCCGTCAGCCAGCAGATGAAGGCCCTGGAGTCCTCCGTCGGCACCCCCCTGCTCGTCCGCACCGGGCGCGAGATGCGCCTCACCCAGGCCGGAGAGGCGCTGGTGCGGCACGCCGCCGGGATCATCGCGGGGCTCACCGCCGCCGAGGAGGAGGTCGCCGCCATCGCCGGGCTGCGCGCCGGCCGGGTCCGGCTGGTCTCCTTCCCCAGCGGCAGCTCCACCCTCGTACCCAACGCCCTGGCCGCGCTGCGCGCCGCGCATCCCGGCACCCGGGTCTCGCTGGAGGAGGCCGAGCCGCCGAAATCCGTCGAGCTGCTGCGCGAGGGCGACTGCGACGTGGCACTCGCCTTCCGCTACGAGGGCGCGGCGGGCGCGGAGGAGTGGGACGATCTCGTCGTACGGCCGCTGCTGACCGACCGCCTCGTGGCGCTGGTCCCGGACGGGCACCGGCTGGCCCGCGCGGTGTCCGCCGGGCCCGTGGCCATCGGGGAGCTGGCCCGGGAGTCCTGGATCGCGGGCTGCCCCCGCTGCCGGGGCCAGCTGGTCGAGGTCTGTGAGGGAGCCGGCTTCACCCCCCGCATCGACTTCGCGACCGACGACTACCCGGCCGTCGTCGGCCTGGTCGGCGCCGGGCTGGGCGTGGCCGTCCTGCCCCAGCTCGCCGTCGAGTCCGTACGGCCCCGGGGTGTGCGCACGGTGACGCTGGAACCGGCGGTGCGGCGGGAGATCGTCGCGCTCAGCCTGCCCGACCTGGCCCAGGTGCCCGCGGTGGCGGCGACGCTGGACGAACTGGCCCGGGCGGGCGCGCGCCTGTCGGCGGCGCGTCGGCCGAACCCCCTCTGAGAACCCTCTGCTCTGAAGAACCCCATGCCCTGAAGAACCCCCTGCTCTGACAACCCCATTAAAGAAACGTTCCTTCAGTGGTGGGCGGCCGCCTCCCCGCCGGCCGGTCCGGACGCCGACGCCGCCACCAGGCGGTGGCGTGCCCGTCCCATCAGCTCCTCGCGCTCGTCCTCGGTCAGCCCGCCCCACACGCCGTACGGCTCACGCACCGCAAGCGCGTGCGCCGCGCACTCGGCGCGGACCGGGCACCTCATGCAGACCTCCTTGGCCGAGTTCTCGCGAGCACTCCGCGCCGCACCGCGTTCGCCCTCCGGATGGAAGAAGAGCGAGCTGTCCACCCCGCGGCACGCAGCCAGGAGCTGCCAGTCCCACAGGTCCGCGTTCGGTCCTGGAAGGCGGGAGAAATCTGCCATTGCGTGACCCCTTGTTGCCGATATGGGTGAATGCCGGCGATGCGGCGATGCGGCGATGCGGCGATCCAGCGATCCAGCATCCACGACCGTACAACTACGATCTAAGGAGATGAAAATATGACTCATTGCGAATCTAGCCGCAGACACCACCGAAGTGGAAGAAAAGCGGCTAAATGGGGCACTGCTTGTGATGAAACGGCGCGGGTCCGACGCGCATGTCTGCTGCGTGGCCGCCTCCTCACGTAGAGTGCCGAAGACGACACACAGCCCCGTAACTCTTTCGAGTGACCATCGTTGAGAGTGCGGAGGCGGTTGAAGGAACAAGTGCTCGGGCGGGCGTCCGGGACGGTCGACCGCACAGGTGACGATTTCGTACCAGCCTGGAGGCTCAACGTGACGCGCATCAGCTGCGGAGGACGGCCATGACTTCCGTCCTCGTCTGCGACGACTCCCCGCTTGCCCGAGAGGCGCTGCGCCGCGCGGTGGCGACCGTGCCCGGCGTCGAGCGCGTGACGACGGCCGCCAACGGCGAGGAAGTCCTCCGCCGCTGGGGTGCCGACCGCTCGGACCTGATCCTGATGGACGTGCGCATGCCCGGCCTGGGCGGCGTCGAGACCGTCCGGCGGCTGCTGTCCGCCGACCCCGGGGCGCGCATCATCATGCTCACCGTCGCCGAGGACCTGGACGGCGTGGCCCTCGCGGTCGCCGCCGGTGCCCGCGGCTATCTGCACAAGGACGCCTCGCGCGCCGAGCTGCGCGCCACCGTCACCCAGGCCCTCGCCGACCCGACCTGGCGGCTCGCCCCGCGCCGGCTGCGCTCGGCCGAGATGGGCGCCGCGCCCACGCTCACCGCGCGTGAGATCCAGGTCCTGGAGGGCATGAGCCACGGCCGCTCCAACGCGGAGATCGGCCGCGAGCTGTTCCTCTCCGAGGACACCGTCAAGACCCACGCCCGGCGGCTCTTCAAGAAGCTCGGCGCCTCGGACCGCGCGCACGCCGTGGCGCTCGGCTTCCGGTGGGGCCTGGTCCGCTAGGGCCTGTCCGGCGGATCAGGTCGCAGGAAAGGGACGGTGCATGATCATCGCAGGCGAGCGGGGGCTGGTGCGTCCAGCTGCAAGGCGGAGGAGGGCGACGACGCGATGGGGGTCCCCCCGCGCGAGCGGAGCCGAGCGTGGGGGAGTCGGCAACCGACGACAACGCGGCAGATGGGCGTGCCAGCCCCCGCGTCTGCGGCATGATCCGCCGGACAGGCCCTAGGGGGCACCCGTGCGGTGGAGGCCGAAAGGGCCCGTCGGGGACGTGACGTTCCCCGCTTATCGCGAGGTGAGCGGGGGTGACAAGGCGACCCGCCGGGTGCCCGCTGCTCGTTTCGCCGCGGATGACGCATCCTTGAGGTGTGGAGTTCCTCGGGGACGAGTCGGTCAAGCGGAAGGGGAGGGCGCAGGGGATGAGTTCCGGCGCACCTACTCATAACGCTTCGGTGCACAACAGCGGGCACGGAGCCACGGATCGGACGGCCGCAAGGCACGATGGACCGATGCGTGACGACGAGGCGCCCCGCGACCAGGGGACGGTCGGTGGGCTCGTCCACCGCGCCGTCGACGGGGACGAGCAGGCCACGCACGACCTGCTCGCCCACGTCCACCCCCTGGCGCTGCGCTACTGCCGTACCCGTCTGTCCCGCCTGCCCGGCGACGCTCGCCACTTCGTCGAGGACCTCGCCCAGGAGGTCTGCGTCGCGGTGCTGCTCGCGCTGCCCCGCTACAAGGACACCGGCCGGCCCTTCGAGGCGTTCGTCTTCGCCATCGCCGCCCACAAGGTCGCCGACCTGCAGCGCGCGGCGATGCGCCACCCCGGCTCGACCGTCGTCCCGTCCGACGAGATGCCCGAGCGGCCGGACGACTCCCTGGGCCCGGAAGAGCGCGCGCTGCTCAACAGCGACGCCGCCTGGGCCAAGAAACTGCTGGCCAACCTGCCGGAGAACCAGCGCGAGCTGCTCCTGCTGCGCATCGCGGTCGGACTCACGGCCGAGGAGACCGGCCAGATGTTGGGAATGTCACCCGGTGCCGTGCGGGTCGCCCAGCACCGGGCGCTGAGCCGACTGCGGGCGCTGGCGGAGCAGTAGTCGCCGCCGTGAACGGACGGCGGCCCCTGTCCGTACAAAACTACGAAGATCGCAGGCCTTCCTGATCGTGGAATGAGCCACGTCCACTTCCCGTTAGCATGGACATCCGCACCGATCAAGGCCATTTGGGGAAGGTGTCATGACTGCCAACGTCGACGGAGTGCCCGGAAAATTCGCGACACTCGGGCTGACCTACGACGACGTGCTGCTGCTGCCGGGCGCCTCCGCGGTGCTCCCGAACGCGGTCGACACCTCGTCCCGCATCTCCCGCAACGTGCGGGTCAACATCCCGCTGCTCTCGGCGGCGATGGACAAGGTGACCGAATCCCGGATGGCGATCTCCATGGCCCGCCAGGGCGGTGTCGGCGTCCTGCACCGGAACCTGTCCATCGAGGACCAGGCCAACCAGGTCGACCTGGTCAAGCGCTCCGAGTCCGGCATGGTGGCCAACCCCATCACCATCCACCCGGACGCCACCCTCGCCGAGGCCGACGCGCTGTGCGCCAAGTTCCGCATCAGCGGCGTACCCGTCACCGACGACGCGGGCAGGCTGCTCGGCATCGTCACCAACCGCGACATGGCCTTCGAGAGCGAGCGCTCCCGGCGGGTGCGCGAGGTCATGACGCCGATGCCGCTGGTCACCGGCCAGGTCGGCATCTCCGGTGTGGAGGCCATGGAGCTGCTGCGCCGCCACAAGATCGAGAAGCTTCCGCTGGTCGACGGCGACGGTGTCCTCAAGGGCCTGATCACGGTCAAGGACTTCGTGAAGGCCGAGCAGTACCCGCACGCCGCGAAGGACGCGGAGGGCCGTCTGATCGTCGGCGCCGCCGTGGGCGCCAGCCCCGAGGCGCTCGACCGGGCCCAGGCCCTCGCCGAGGCCGGGGTGGACTTCCTGGTCGTCGACACCTCGCACGGCCACAACAGCAACGCCCTGAGCTGGATGTCGAAGATCAAGTCGAGCGTCGGCATAGACGTCGTCGGCGGCAACGTCGCCACGCGTGACGGTGCCCAGGCGCTGATCGACGCGGGTGTCGACGGCATCAAGGTGGGCGTGGGCCCCGGCTCCATCTGCACCACCCGCGTCGTCGCCGGCATCGGTGTCCCGCAGGTCACGGCGATCTACGAGGCGTCCCTCGCCGCCCGGCCCGCCGGTGTCCCGCTGATCGGCGACGGTGGCCTGCAGTACTCCGGCGACATCGGCAAGGCACTGGCCGCCGGCGCCGACACGGTGATGCTGGGCAGCCTGCTCGCGGGCTGTGAGGAGTCGCCGGGCGAGCTGCAGTTCATCAACGGCAAGCAGTTCAAGTCGTACCGCGGCATGGGCTCGCTGGGCGCCATGCAGTCCCGCGGCCAGGCCAGGTCGTTCTCGAAGGACCGCTACTTCCAGGCCGAGGTGGCGTCCGACGACAAGCTCGTGCCCGAGGGCATCGAGGGCCAGGTGCCCTACCGCGGCCCGCTGGGCAACGTGCTGCACCAGCTCGTCGGCGGTCTGCGCCAGACCATGGGCTACGTGGGCGCCGGCACCATCGAGGAGATGGAGTCCAAGGGCCGGTTCGTGCGGATCACCTCCGCCGGCCTCAAGGAGAGCCACCCGCACGACATCCAGATGACGGTCGAAGCACCGAACTACAGCCGCAGCAAGTAGGCAGCAGGCTTCCCGAGGGCGGCCCCGGACCATCCGGGGCCGCCCTCAGCAGTGCCCCGCCGTGCCCGTCGGGGATACTGGAAGGCGCTGCAACGCATCAGGGAAAGGCCACAGACGTGACTGAGATCGAGATCGGGCGCGGCAAGCGCGGCCGCCGGGCGTACGCCTTCGACGACATCGCCGTCGTCCCCAGCCGCCGTACGCGGGACCCGAAGGAGGTCTCGATCGCCTGGCAGATCGACGCCTACCGCTTCGAGCTGCCGTTCCTGGCCGCTCCCATGGACTCGGTCGTCTCACCGGCCACCGCCATCCGCATCGGCGAGCTGGGCGGCCTCGGCGTGCTCAACCTCGAAGGGCTCTGGACCCGGCACGAGGACCCGCAGCCGCTGCTCGACGAGATCGCCGGCCTCGACGCGGACACCGCGACCCGACGCCTCCAGGAGATCTACGCCGCTCCCATCCGGGAGGAGCTGATCGGGCAGCGCATCAAGGAGGTGCGCGACTCCGGTGTGGTCACCGCCGCCGCGCTCTCCCCGCAGCGCACCGCCCAGTTCTCCAAGGCCGTCGTGGACGCGGGTGTGGACATCTTCGTCATCCGCGGTACGACGGTCTCGGCGGAGCACGTCTCCGGCTCGCACGAGCCGCTGAACCTGAAGCAGTTCATCTACGAGCTGGACGTCCCGGTCATCGTCGGCGGCTGCGCCACCTACACCGCCGCCCTGCACCTGATGCGCACCGGCGCGGCGGGCGTCCTCGTCGGCTTCGGCGGCGGCGCCGCGCACACCACGCGCAACGTGCTGGGCATCCAGGTGCCCATGGCGACGGCGGTGGCGGACGTGGCGGCGGCCCGCCGCGACTACATGGACGAGTCCGGCGGCCGGTACGTGCACGTCATCGCCGACGGCGGCGTCGGCTGGTCCGGCGACCTGCCCAAGGCGATCGCCTGCGGCGCCGACTCCGTGATGATGGGCTCCCCGCTGGCCCGCGCCACCGACGCGCCCGGCAAGGGCAACCACTGGGGCATGGAGGCCGTCAACGAGGAGCTGCCCCGCGGCAGGAAGGTCGACCTCGGCACGGTCGGCACCATAGAGGAAATCCTCGCCGGCCCGTCCCACACCCCGGACGGCTCGATGAACTTCTTCGGGGCGCTGCGCCGCGCGATGGCGACGACCGGCTACAGCGAGCTCAAGGAGTTCCAGCGGGTCGAGGTCACCGTGGCGGACTCGCAGCACCGGCGGTAGTCACCCGGACGGCGTAGCGAAGGGGTCCGGAGCAGTCGCTCCGGGCCCCTTCGCGTTGCCTGGCCCCACCCGGCGCCATCGCCGGTGCGCTCAGAGCCGGTGGGCCGCCCCCGTGGGCGTCGCCCCGCGCGTGTCCAGCAGGAGCTGGGCCTTCACCGACAGGCCCTGGAGGTCGTACGTGCGGTGCTGCTGGAGGAGGATCGTCAGGTCGGCGTCGGCGGCGGCCTCGTAGAGGGAGTCCGCGCGGGGGACCGGGCGCTCCGCGACGTTCCAGGACGGGATGTGCGGGTCGTGGTAGCTGACGGCGGCGCCGAGCCCCATCAGGCGGGTCGCGATCTCCTCGGCCGGGGTGGCCTGCTGGTCGGCGAGGTCGGCCTTGTAGGTGACGCCGAGGAGCAGGACGCGGGCGCCGCGCGCGGACTTGCCGTGCTCGTTGAGGAGGGCGGCGGCGCGCTGGACGACGTAGCGGGGCATCTGTGCGTTGACCCGCTGGGCGACCTCCACCATGCGCAGGCTGTGGGGGGCCTGGCCGGTCAGGTCCTGGGGGACGGAGTGGCCGCCGACGCCGGGGCCGGGCCGGAAGGCATGGAAGCCGAAGGGTTTGGTCTCGGCGCAGCGCAGGACGTCCCACAGGTCGACGCCGAGGTCGTCGCAGAGGACGGCCATCTCGTTGACGAGGGCGATGTTGACGTGGCGGAAGTTGGTCTCCAGGAGCTGCACCGTCTCCGCCTCGCGCGGGCCACGCGCGCGGACCACCTTGTCGGTGAGGCGGCCGTAGAAGGCGGCGGCCGACTCGGTGCAGGCGGGGGTGAGGCCGCCGATGACCTTCGGTGTGTTGGCGGGTGTGAAGTCGCGGTTGCCGGGGTCGACGCGGCTGGGGGAGTAGGCGAGGTGGAAGTCGCGGCCGGCGCGCAGCCCGGAGCCCTGCTCCAGGATCGGGCGCAGGAACTCCTCCGTGGTCCCCGGCCGCACCGGCGACTCCAGGATCACCGTGGTGTGCGGGCGCATGTGCGCGGCCAGCGTGCGGGCCGCGGCCTCGACCTGGGTGAGGTCCAGGCCGCCGTCCGGCGCCGGCGGGGTGGGCGCGCAGATGACCGCGGTACGCACCCGGCCCAGCTCGGCCGGGCCGGCGGCGGTGCGGAAGCCCGCCGCGAGCATCCGGCGCAGCTCGGCGGGGGAGAGGGGGCCGGCCTCGGGGCCGGTCTTGTAGCCGAGGGTGGGGATGCCGGCGGCGACGGCGGCCTGGGCCAGGGGCAGGCCGTACGGGCCGAGTCCGATGACGGCGAGATCTGCGGGCATGGCGTGGGCCGTCCTTCCCAGTAGCCGAAGCGGGACAGGCGCGCAAGCCCGGTGGACAGGATGAGCGAGCACAACGTCAGACTAGGAGTAAATATGACCGATTTGTGGGATTGATCTGCCTCGTTTCGGGTGAGTCTCGACGGTGACCTGCGGGAAGTTGTCCACAGGCTTGAAGTTGTCCACAGGCTGGGGGCGTGCGGCGGCCGATGTCGGGCAGGCCGGACAGAATCTGGGCATGGTGGGTACCAGGAGACGGGCTTCGCCCGACGGGTGCGGCCGACGCGACCACAGCGGGAGGCAGCAGTGAGGACAGCGACACTGGGGCCGGCGCAGCGCGCCGAGTCGCTCGCGGCCATGGCCGAGCGCGAACTGGACGTACTGGTGGTGGGCGCCGGCGTGGTCGGCGCGGGCACCGCGCTGGACGCCGTGACGCGCGGCCTGTCGACCGGCCTGGTCGAGGCGCGGGACTGGGCGTCGGGCACCTCCAGCCGGTCCAGCAAGCTGATCCACGGCGGCCTGCGCTATCTGGAGATGCTCGACTTCACGCTCGTACGGGAGGCGCTGAAGGAGCGCGGGCTGCTGCTCGAACGGCTGGCACCGCATCTGGTGAAGCCGGTGCCGTTCCTGTACCCGTTGCAGCACAAGGGCTGGGAGCGGCTGTACGCGGGCTCGGGCGTCGCGCTCTACGACGCCATGTCCATGGCCCGCGGCCACGGCCGGGGCCTGCCGATGCACCGTCACCTGAGCCGCTCTCACGCCCTGCGGGTGGCACCCGCCTTGAAGAAGGACGCGCTCGTCGGCGCGCTCCAGTACTACGACGCGCAGATGGACGACGCCCGCTTCGTGGCCACCCTGGTGCGCACGGCCGCGGCGTACGGCGCCCAGGTCGCCAACCGCGCGCGGGTCACCTCCTTCATTCGCGAGGGCGAACGCGTGGTCGGCGCGCGCGTGCAGGACGTCGAGGCCGGCGGCGAGTACGACATCCGCGCCAAGCAGATCGTGAACGCGACCGGGGTGTGGACCGACGACACGCAGTCGATGGTGGGCGAGCGCGGCCAGTTCCACGTCCGGGCGTCCAAGGGCATCCACCTGGTCGTGCCCAAGGACCGCATCCACTCCACCACCGGGCTCATCCTGCGCACCGAGAAGTCCGTGCTGTTCGTCATCCCCTGGGGCCGGCACTGGATCATCGGCACCACGGACACCGACTGGGACCTCGACAAGGCCCACCCGGCCGCCTCCAGCGCGGACATCGACTACCTCCTGGAGCACGTCAACTCGGTGCTGTCGGTGCCCCTCACCCGCGACGACGTCGAGGGGGTCTACGCCGGACTGCGCCCGCTGCTGGCCGGCGAGTCCGACGCCACCAGCAAGCTCTCGCGCGAGCACACCGTCGCGCACCCGGTGCCCGGCCTGGTCGTCGTGGCGGGCGGCAAGTACACGACGTACCGGGTGATGGCCAAGGACGCCGTGGACGAGGCCGTGCACGGACTCGACCTGAGGGTCGCCGACAGCGTCACCGAAGAGACCCCGCTGCTCGGCGCCGAGGGCTACCAGGCGCTGTGGAACGCGCGGGCGCGGATCGCCGCGCGCACCGGCCTGCACGTCGTGCGCGTGGAGCACCTGCTGAACCGGTACGGGTCGCTGGCCGAGGAGCTGCTGGAACTCGTCGCCGCCGACCCCTCACTGGGCGAACCGTTGCACGCCGCCGACGACTACCTGCGCGCCGAGATCGTCTACGCCGCCTCGCACGAGGGCGCGCGGCACCTGGACGACGTCCTCACCCGGCGCACCCGCATCTCCATCGAGACATTCGACCGCGGGACGCGCAGCGCCCGTGAGGCCGCCGAGCTGATGGCACCGGTGCTGGGCTGGGACAAGGACCAGGTCGAACGCGAGGTCCGGCACTACGAGAAGCGGGTCGAGGCCGAGCGGGAGTCGCAGCGCCAGCCGGACGACCTGACGGCCGACGCGGCGCGGCTGGGGGCGCCGGACATCGTGCCCCGGTAGCGGGCGGTGCGGCGGGCCGGTGCCCCTCGGGCCCGCCGCACCGCCCGCCCCCGGCGCCCACCCGGCCCCCGTGGCACCCTGGGCGTCGAGCACTTGTCGCGTGGGGGACAATGAAGGCTCAGTCAGGGCGGGTTGCATGAGGGGACGCATGTCGGACGCGGAGCGGGCGGGGACACCCCGTACGGACAAGAGCGCACGTCTCCTCGCCGGGCGTTACCGGCTGGGAGACGTGCTCGGCCGCGGCGGCATGGGGACGGTGTGGCGGGCCCAGGACGAGACCCTGGGACGCACGGTCGCCGTCAAGGAGCTGCGGTTCCCGGGCAACATCGACGAGGAGGAGAAGCGGCGCCTGATCACGCGCACGCTGCGCGAGGCCAAGGCCATCGCGCGGATCCGCAACAACGGCGCCGTCACCGTCTACGACGTGGTCGAGGAGGACGACCGGCCCTGGATCGTGATGGAACTCGTCGAGGGCAAGTCGCTCGCCGAGGCCATCCGTGAGGACGGTCTGCTGGAGCCGAAGCGCGCCGCCGAGGTCGGCCTCGCCGTCCTCGACGTGCTGCGGTCGGCGCACCGCGAGGGCATCCTGCACCGCGACGTGAAGCCGTCCAACGTGCTGATCGCCGAGGACGGCCGGGTCGTGCTCACCGACTTCGGCATCGCCCAGGTCGAGGGCGACCCGTCCGTCACCTCCACCGGCATGCTCGTCGGCGCCCCCTCCTACATCTCCCCGGAGCGCGCCCGCGGCCACAAGCCGGGACCGGCCGCCGACCTCTGGTCGCTCGGCGGGCTGCTGTACGCCGCCGTGGAGGGCGCCCCGCCCTACGACAAGGGCTCCGCGATCGCGACCCTCACCGCGGTGATGACGGAGAACCTGGAGGAGCCGAAGAACGCCGGCCCGCTGCGGGACGTCATCTACGGCCTGCTCAACAAGGACCCCGCCCACCGGATCGACGACGCCGGCGCCCGGGCGATGCTGAACAAGGTCATCCACCCGCCCGCCGCCGAGGCCGAACCGGTCGACGCCACGAAGGTCGTGCCGCTGCCGGCCCAGCCGGACGAGCGGACGCGCCGGGGCGGCGGCGCCGGCGGCAAGCGGGCCGAGGAGGCCGGGGAGCGGCTGCGCGGGGCACTGCGCTCGGTGCGCAAGGCCGCCGTGGGGGCGGGTGCGGCCGGTGCGGCCGCCGCCTCGCGGACCAGGCAGGGCGTTACGGGCTCCGGGTCCGGCGCCGAATCCGGCTCCACGGGGGCGGGCGCGTCCGGTACCGCCGCGTCCGGTACCGCCGGAACGGCCGCTGCCACGGGATCGGCGCAGGGATCGGGCGCCGGTGCCGGCTCGCAGGGCGGGGCGGCGAACGCTCCCGGCGGTGCGCGGAGTTCCGGCTGGCCCGTCGTGCCGCCGCCGGACCTGCCGGCCAGGCCCGTGCCCCGGGCACCGCTCACCGACGTGGTGCCGCGCCGGACGCTGATCGTCATCGCGGTGGTCGTGGCGCTCGCCGTGCTCGGCACCGTGCTGGCGCTCACCCTGGGCGGTGGCGACGACAAGGGCGCCGAGGGCGGCAAGGACGACAAGCCCGTCGCCTCCGCCGGCCCGAGCGACGAGACCAAGCAGGACGAGGAGGGCGGCACCGGCACCGACGGCGCCGCCTCCGACCCGGCCACGGACGGGGACGCGACCGGCGCGCCGGACGCCGGCGCGAGCGCGTCCGGCGACGCGGGCGGCGGGTCGCCGGACGCCGGGAAGTCCGACGCCAAGGAGGACGTGGCCGCCACCCACAAGGGCGGCCAGGGCTACCGCATCGGGCTGCCCGAGGGCTGGAGGTTCGCCTCCACGGGCGCCTCGGGCGACCGGTTCACCGGCCCCGGCGGGCAGAAGCTGCTGGTCGCCTGGACCTCCACGCCCAAGGGCGACCCGGTCGCCGACTGGAAGAACCAGGAGCGGTCCATGGTCCGCTCGCAGTACAAGAAGATCCGCATAGAGAAGGTGGGCTACCGGGGCTGGAACGCGGCCGACTGGGAGTTCACCTACACCGACGGCGGCACCAAGTACCGCACCGTGGACCGGGGTTTCGTCGTCAACGACCACCAGGGCTACGCGCTCATGTACACCGCGAAGGCCGCCGACTGGGACGGCGACCTGCGCCGTAACACCTGGCGCACCCTGACGAAGTCCTTCGAACCCAAGTCCTGAGCGGATGGGTCCGGGTTTGAGCGGCGCGATATCTGGCATCAGCTCTTTGCGGGTTGCCTCCGGCACGTATCGTGAGTGCTTGCGGACCGTACGCAGCCGGAACGGCCCGCCGGGCGAACGGAATTGACCGACGGGCTGCCGGGGGTGGCGACGTGGACGACTATGCGGGACGGGTGCTCGCCGACCGCTACCGCCTGCCCCTGCCGCCGTCCGACGAGTACGAACTCACCGAGACCCGGGCCTTCGACACGTACAGCGGCCAGGAAGTCCTGGTCCGACAGCTGCCGTTGCCGGAGGTCGTCGAGGCGGAGGTGCTCGACGCGGACGGTCTGCCCGACGGCTTCACGGCCCGCGACGGCGGCGTCCGGCACGCAGGCAGGCGGTCCTCCGACGGCGGTGGCGGCATCCGGCGGCCGGCCGACCCGGTGGTACGGCGGGCCGTCGAGGCCGCGCAGGCCGCCGCCGCCGTTCCCGACCACCCGCGGCTCGACCAGGTCTTCGACGTGTTCGCCGAGGGCGGTTCGCTGTGGATCGTGAGCGAGCTGGTCGCCGCGAGGCCGCTGGCCGCGCTGCTCGCCGAGCAGGCGCTGACGCCGTACCGCGCGGCGGAGGTGGCCTCCGACATCCTGCTCGCGCTGCGGGTGCTGCACACGTACGGCTGGGTGCACCGCAACATCACCGCGCGCACCGTGCTGGTCTGCGACGACGGGCGCGTGATGCTGACCGGCCTGGCGGTCGGGGCGGCGGAGGAGGCGTTGTGCGGGTACGACCCGGTCCCGCCGCCCGACGAGGACCCCGCCCCCGGCCCGCTCGACCCCAACGGGACCTTCGGCCCCGGCGGCGGTACGCCCGGCCCGGGCGGCACCGGGCCCGGGATGCTGGGGCCGGTCGGCGCCCGGGCCGGAATCCTGGGCCCCGGTGACGCCGATCCGGAGGCCGCCCGGCGGGCCGCCATCGAGGCTCGGGGCGTCGGTGGGCTGCCGGTGCCCGGGGCCGTGGGGCCGGGTGCACCCGCCGCCGGGCTCGCGCCCGCCCAGCTCGACGCCAGCGGCGACATCCGCGCCGCGCGCGCCGGCGCGATCGCGGCGTACCGCGCCGGGGCCCGTGCCGCCGCCCGCGTCCAGGAGGCCCAGAACGGCCGCGCGGCCCTCCCAGGAGCCCGCCCCGCCCCCGACGACGCCGCCCGCCCACCCCAGGGCCCGGAAGCCATCGCGGGCCGACCTGGCCAGTACCCCGACCATGACGGCGAGGCCGGTAGGTCCGGCCAGTACCCCGACCAGGGCGTCCACGCCGGTCCGTCCGGGCAGATCGCCGACCCCTACGGCGTACGCACGACCTCCTGGCACGACGCCACGCCCCGCACCGGAGGCGACCCGGCATCCACCCCGCCCCGCCTCGGCGGTGATCCGGCACCCCACGCGTCCCGCCTCGGCGGTGATCCGGCACCCCACGCGCCCCGCCCCGCCGGTGATCCGGCACCCCACGCGCCCCGCCCCGCCGGTGATCCGGCACCCCACGCGCCCCGCCTCACCGGTGACCCGGCACCCCAAGCACCCCAACCCCCCGGTGACCCGGCCTCGTCCGAGACCTTGACCAGCCGGGCCCTGCCCCCCGCCCCCCGGCAGGGGGACACCGCCGGGCACGCCCTCCCGTCGCAGGAGGCCGGCCCGGCGACCTCCGGGCGCTGGGACGACCTCGTCGCCCGTACCCCCGCGCCGCGCGGGCCCGCCACCGCGCTCGCCGCCGAGCGGGCCCGGCAGACGCGGATGGCCGTGGTCGGGCCGGTGACCGAGCGCTGGGCGCCCGAGCAGGCCGGGCCGGTGCACGAGAACTGGCAGCTGGCCGCGCCCATCGGCCCCGCCACCGACCTGTGGGCGCTGGGCGCGCTGCTCTACCGCGCCGTACAGGGGCACGCGCCCTACCCGGAGGAGTCCACCGCCGAGCTGGTGCAGATCGTGTGCGCGGAGCCACCGGCGTTCGCCGAGGAGTGCGGGCCGCTGCGGCCGGTCGTGGAGTCACTGCTGCGTCAGGACCCCACCGAGCGCATCGACTTCGAGGAACTGCGCGGCTGGCTGCGCTCCCTCGTACGCTCCGCGCCCGAGCCCGAGGCCGGCCTGCACGTCATCTCGGCCCCGCCCGCCGAGACCGGCCACAGCCGGCTGCCCATCGTGCGCCGCCGCGGCGAGCTGGTGCGCAGGCGCCGGGCCGCGCTGCCCGCACACCACGGCCGCCACAAGCGGGGCCGCGCGGAACCCGCCCGCTCGCCACGCAGCCTCGGCCGGACCCTGCTCCTGGTGATACTGCTCGCCCTGGCCGGAGCCGTCGCGTACGCCATGTTCTTCCTGCCGAAGAGCGACACGCGCGATTCCGGCGCCGCCGACCGCACCGGCACCGCCGGTGACGCGAGCCAGGCGCCGCCCGCGGGGTCACCGGACGTCAGCAGCGAGCCCCGGCCCGAGCAGACGTCCCCGGAGCCCGGCCCCAGCGACTCGGAGACCGGGGCCGGCTCCACCGAGACGCAGTCGAACGTCGCCGACGGGTTCACCCTGCGCAAGGACCCGGAGGGCTTCCGCGTCGCCGTCGCCGAGGACTGGAACCGCACCCCCCGCAACGGCAGCGGCCAGGTCGTCTACGCCAAGGGCGACTTCGAGCTGCTCGTCGTACCGGGCCGCGACCGCACCTCCGAGTTCGGCGACGACCCGATGGTCTACCAGCGCGACAGCGAGCCCGAGTTGGCCCCCTACCGCGCCTCCAGCTGGGCCACCTCCAGCGGGCTGAAGACCATCGAGGTCGGCGGACGGACCATGGCCGAGGGGCAGTTCACCTGGACCGGCGCGGGCGGCGAGCTCTTCGTGCGCAACGTCGCCATCCTGATCGACGGCCGCTACCACGTGGTGCAGGTGCGCGGTCCGGAGGCCGAGCGGGACGAGGTGAGCCGGCTGTTCGAACAGGCCTCGGCGACCTACCAGTACACGCGCTGACCCCAGTTCGCCCCGATGGTTGCCTCCCGTCACGGAAAGCGACAACCGTCACAGAGCGGTTTCCATGCCACCCCACCCGTTCCCCGGAGGGGGGCCGGTCCCTAGTCTGGCCCTGACAAGACCATTGCGGGGCAACGTGAATCAGATGCAGGGCCGGCTCGTCGCGGGCCGTTACCGGCTCGGGGACACCATCGGCAGCGGCGGCATGGGCCGGGTGTGGCGCGCACACGACGAGGTGCTGAACCGGACCGTCGCCATCAAGGAGTTGACCGCCGCGCTCTACGTCTCCGAGAGCGACCAGGCGATACTGCTGGCACGCACCCGGGGCGAGGCGCGCGCGGCGGCGCGGATCAACCACTCGGCCGTCGTCACCGTGCACGACGTCCTCGAACACGACGGCCGGCCCTGGATCGTGATGGAGCTGGTCGAGGGCCGCTCGCTGGCCGACGCGGTCAAGGAGGAGGAGCGGGTCGAGCCGCGCGAGGCGGCCCGTATCGGCCTGTGGGTGCTGCGCGCCCTGCGCGCCGCGCACACCGCCGGCGTCCTGCACCGCGACGTCAAACCGGGCAACGTCCTGCTCGCCGACGACGGCCGCGTCCTGCTCACCGACTTCGGCATCGCGCAGATCGAGGGTGACACCACGATCACCCGGACCGGCGAGGTCGTCGGCTCCGTCGACTACCTCGCGCCCGAGCGGGTGCGCGGCCACGACCCCGGCTCCGCCTCCGACCTGTGGGCGCTCGGCGCGACGCTGTACACGGCGGTGGAAGGCAGATCGCCGTTCCGCCGCACCTCACCGCTCACCACCATGCAGGCCGTGGTCGAGGAGGAGGCCACCGAGCCCCGGTACGCCGGTCCGCTCGCGCCGGTCATCAGCGCCCTGCTCCGCAAGGACCCGGAGGCGCGGCCCGACCCGACCGAGGCCGAGTACCTGCTCGCCCAGGCGGCCGAGGGACGGCGGCCGGACGCGGCCCAGGCGTACGTGCCTACCCGGTACGCGGGCCAGGGGCGGCAGGGCGACACGCTCCACCAGGGGACGGCGGGCACGCCCACCGCGACGCCGTACCCGCCGGTGACCGGCCCCACCGCGGCCGTCGGCCACCCTGCGACGGGCCACACGGCACAGAGGTACGGGACGGGCCACACGGCGCAGGGGCACGGGACGGGCGCCATGCCGCCGGGCACCGTGCCGCCGCCCGGCCCCACGACGGGCCATACGCACACCGGACCCGCCGGAACCCCCGGCCCCCGGCGCCGTCGGCAGGGCCGCCTGCGCACGGTCGCCCTGGTCGTCGCCGTCGCCGCCCTCATCGGCGCGGGCACCGCCGTGCTGCTGCAACAGCGCGACGGCGGCGGCACGGAGGCCGGTCCGGAGCCCACCGGGCCGACGTCCTCCTCGCCCACCACGCCCTCGGGGTCCCCCACCACCGGCAAGGGGCCCGGCGGATCCGTCCCGGACAACTGGAAACGCCGCGACGACCCGTTGGGTTTCAGCCTCTACCTGCCCAAGAACTGGCAGCGGACGGCCTTCGACGACGAGGGCGAACTCAAGCAGGCCGACTACAGCCCCGACGGCGGCAAGCACCTCCTGCGCATATCCGTCGACACCGCCCCCGACTACAACGACCCGCACGCGCACCAGCTCGATCTGGAGGTCCAGCTACAGCGGCTGGTCGACTACCGGCGCGCCACCCTGGAGCGCGGCACCTACCGCGACCGCGACAGCGCCCGGTGGGAGTACACCTGGACCGCGCTGGCGAAGGACACCCCCTTCCCCGGCCCGCGCCGCGCCGTCGCGCACACGCACATGTCCCGGGACGGCGTCGAGTACGCCCTCAACATGTCCGGGCCCGCGGACGACTGGCCGACCACCGAGCGGCAGTTCAGGTCGGTGCTCCAGAGCTGGCAGGAGCGGACGGGCTGAGACCCGCACCGCACCGCACCGCGCGGCGCCGGAAGCCGGCCGGGAGCCGCCGCAACGGCGCCCGCGCACCCGTCGGTTGTCGGCCACCCGTGTGACGACGGCACGGAGGCGTCGCGTCCGGTGGGGCATCATGGGACGCATGGTGACCGAGGGGGCTGGCGGGCGTGTCATCGCGGGCCGTTACCGGCTCCATGAGCGGCTCGGCAGCGGCGGCATGGGCATCGTGTGGCGGGCCACCGACCAACTGCTCGTCCGCGAGGTGGCCGTGAAGGCGCTGCCCCTCGACGAGACCCTTTCCGAGGCGGAGGCCCGGCGGCGCCGCGAGCGCACCCTGCGCGAGGCCCGCGCGGTCGCGCAGTTGCGGCATCCGCACGTCATCGTCGTGCACGACGTCGTCGAGGACGACGCCCGCGCGTACATGGTCATGGAACTCGTCGACGGCGGCTCGCTCGCGGACCGCGTCGTCGCCCGCGGCCCCGTCGGCCCCCGCGAGGCCGCCCGGATCGGCATCGCGCTGCTCGACGCCCTGCGCACCGCCCACGCGGCCGGCGTCCTGCACCGGGACGTGAAACCGTCCAACGTGCTGATCGCCGAGGACGGCCGGGTCGTCCTCACCGACTTCGGCGTCGCCCAGGTCGCGGGCGCCACCACCCTCACCGAGAGCGGCTCCTTCGTCGGCTCGCCCGAGTACACCGCGCCGGAGCGGATGTCCGGCGCCGGGACCGGACCGGAGTCCGACCTGTGGTCCCTGGGCGTCCTGCTGTGCGCGATCCTCAGCGGCGCTTCGCCCTTCCACCGCGACTCGTTGGGCGGCGTCCTGCACGCCGTGGTCACCGAGGAGATCCACCCGCCCGCCCAGACCGGACCGCTCCTCCCGGTCGTCCGGGGCCTCCTCGAACGCGATCCGCGACGGCGGCTGGACGCGGCGGAGGCGGACCGGATGCTGCGTCTCTACCTGAGCACCGGCCGCCCGCCCGCGACGACGGCGGCCCACGGGCGCCGGCGGATGAAGCGGAGCGTGCTCGTGGCGGTGCTGCTGGTCGTCGCGGCGGCGGGCGCGGGCATCTCGGCGGCGGTGCTGCTCGTGGACGGCGACGACGGCGGGGGCGGAGCGCCGACGAGCTCGGCGCCCGCGACACCGACGACGGATCCGGCGTCCCCCTCGGTGTCCCCGTCCGGCGCTCCGTCCGCCCACGAGTCCCCGGCATCGCACCTAAAGGGGAGATAAGCGGCAACCCGCGTCACGGGTCTGTGACCACCGGGCACCCGCGGTGGATACGGACGCGTCCGGCGCGATATGGATGGACCCATGAGCAGCAACGGGGGACCCCGCAGGGGGTCGGACGAGCCGACGAGTTTTGGCCTGCAACCACCGAACCAGCCCGTCGCCGTGCCGCATCCCGGCAACCCGTACGCGGCACCGACCCAGGTCGTACCGTCACAGCCGGTGTCCCGGTCCGCGCAGAACCAGTCCGCGCAGGGCCCGTCCGCGCAGAACCAGTCCGCGCAGGGCCCGTCCGCGCAGGACTCCTCCGCGCAGAACCAGTCCGCGCAGGACCCGGGCGCCGGGCGGCTGATCGCGGGCCGCTACCGGCTGCTCGCCAAGCTGGGGCACGGCGGCATGGGCACGGTGTGGCGGGCGAAGGACGAGACCGTGGACCGCGAGGTGGCCGTCAAGGAGCCCCGCGTACCCGACCACCTTCCCGAGCGCGAACGGGACAACGCCTTCGAACGGATGCGCCGCGAGGCCCGCGCAGCGGCCCGGCTCGACCACCCCTGCGTGGTCAACGTGCACGACGTGGCGGTCGTCGACGGCCAGCCGTGGATCGTGATGGAGCTGGTGCGGGGACGCTCGCTGGGCGACGCGTTGCAGGAGGGCACGCTGGGCGCCCGTGAGGCGGCCCGGATCGGCCTGGAGGTGCTCGGCGCGCTGGAGGCCGCCCACGCGGCCGGCATCCTGCACCGGGACGTGAAGCCGGACAACGTGCTGCTCGGCCGGCACGACCGGGTCGTCCTCACCGACTTCGGCATCGCCCAGATCGAGGGCGAGACCAACCTGACCGACACCGGCGGCTTCGTCGGCTCCCCCGAGTACATCGCCCCGGAGCGGGTGCTGGGCCAGCGCCCCGGTCCGGCGAGTGACCTGTGGTCGCTGGGCGTGGTGCTGTACGCGGCGACGGAGGGCGTCTCGCCGTTCCGCCGCAGCAACACCCCCGCCACGCTCCAGTCGGTGCTCAACGCCATCCCCGCGGCGCCCGCCGCCGCGCAGGGCCCGCTCGCCGAGGTGATCACGGGCCTGCTGGACAAGGACCCGGCGCGCCGCCCGGACGCCGCCCGGGTGCGCGGCCTGCTGGACGCCGCCGCCAACCCGCCCGCGCCGCCACCCACCCAGGTCGTGCGGGTCGCCGGGGCCGACGGGCCGTCGGGGCCGGGCTCCCGGTGGAGCGTCCGGCTGGGCCGCAACGCCTGGATCACCCTCGGCGCGGCGGTCGTCGCGGCGGCGGTGGCGTCGTACCTGGTGGTCGCCGACCCCTTCGCGGGACCCCTGCCGGAGGGCTGGAAGCAGCAGAAGCTCGACGCCAGGCTCGGGATGAGCGTCGGCCTGCCCGCCGAGTTCGTGAAGCAGAAGCACCCCGACGACTGGGACGGCACCAACGAGACGTTCGCCGACCCGAGCGGCGCCGTCACCGTCCTCGTCGACCGCGACATCAAGGCCGAGGACAAGACGGGCGAGATCCCGGACACCGCGATGGCGGGCGCGTGGGCGGACTGGGACACGTTCAAGGACGGCGAGTACTCCTACGACTTCGCCGACGACCCCGCCCCCGAGGGCGAGCCGAGCGAGACCGAGTACCAGGGCGGCAAGGCCGCCGAGAACACCATCGAGTACACGACCACGGACTCGGAGGACCCCACGGCGCGCGAGTTCCACATCCTGTACTACCGGGCGGGCAACGGCGACATGTACAAGGTGTGGATCGACTACCCCCGCAAGGGCTACTTCGCCGACGAGGGACGGGACATCGCCCGGACGGTCGTCGCCAACTGGACGGTCGCAACGCCCTGATCAGCGGGTTTGTTGCCAGCGATCACTGGCGTCATGTGAGCACTCGGTGAATCCCCATTACCGACGGGTACACAAAGGCGCCGCGGCGTCATACCCTGCGGCTCATGACGGACGCGCAGGCCCCGGAACTCACCGGCACGAACCCCCTCGCCCCCTCCCCGGAGGGCGCCCGCACCGCTGCCGACGTGGTCACGCCCGAGCTGGTCGCCCAGCTCACCAAGGGCGTGGCCGGTTCCGGCCGCACCGCCAACCACACCCCGTTCACCGGCGAGAAGCTCGCCGACCTGCCCGAGTCCACGCCCGAGGACGTGGCCGGCGCCTTCGCACAGGCCCGCGCCGCCCAGGCCGTGTGGGCGCGTGTTCCCGTACGGCAGCGCGCCGCGGTCCTGCTGCGCTTCCACGACCTGGTCCTGGAGCGCCAGGCCGAGGTCCTCGACCTCATCCAGCTGGAGACCGGCAAGGCCCGGCTGCACGCCCACGAGGAGGTCCAGGCCGTCGCCGTCGCCGCCCGGCACTACGGCCGCAAGGCGCCCGCGTACCTGCGGCCCAAGCGGCACACCGGCGCCGTGCCGACCCTGACGAAGGTCACCGAACTGCGCCACCCGCGCGGCGTCGTCGGCCAGATCGCCCCCTGGAACTACCCGCTGGAGCTGTCCGTCGGCGACGCGCTCCCCGCGTTCGTCGCGGGCAACGCGGTCGTCATGAAGCCCGACACCGAGACCTGCCTGACCGCACTGTGGGCCCGTGACCTGCTCATCGAGGCCGGCCTGCCCGCCGAGGTCTTCCAGGTCGTCCTCGGCGACGGCCCCGTCATCGGCCCCGAGGTCGTCAGGCACGCCGACTACGTCTCCTTCACCGGCTCCACCCGCACCGGCCGCGAGGTCGCCCAGGGCGCCGCCGCCCGGCTGGTCGGCGTCTCCCTCGAACTCGGCGGCAAGAACGCCATGCTCGTCCTGGAGGACGCCGACATCGAGAAGGCCGCGGCGGGCGCCGTCCGCGCGTGCTTCTCCTCCGCCGGCCAGCTGTGCATCTCCATCGAGCGGCTGTACGTCCAGGAGTCGGTCGCCGACGCCTTCCTGGAGCGCTTCGCCGCCCGGACCAAGGCCATGCGGCTCGGCACGTCCCTCTCCTACGGCGCGGAGATGGGCTCGCTGGTGGGAGAGCGGCAGCTGGAGACGGTGGAGCGGCACGTGGCGGACGCCGTCGAGCGGGGCGCGAAGCTCGTGGCCGGCGGGGTCGCCCGACCGGACATCGGCCCGTACTTCTACGAGCCGACCATCCTCGACGGCGTCACGGCACCCATGACCGTGTGCGCCGAGGAGACCTTCGGCCCGGTCGTGTCCGTCTACCGCTTCAAGACCGAGGACGAGGCGGTCGGGCACGCCAACTCCACGCCGTACGGACTGAACTCCTCGGTCTGGACGAAGGACGCCCGGCGCGGCCGCGACGTCGCCGCCCGCCTGCGCACCGGCACCGTCAACATCAACGAGGGGTACGCCTCCGCCTACGGCAGCGTCCAGTCCCCGATGGGCGGCATGGGAGACTCCGGCCTCGGCCGCCGGCACGGCTCGGAGGGCATCCTCAAGTACACCGAGGCCCAGACGGTCGCCCACCAGCGTCTGCTGCCGATGGCCCCCTCGCTGGGGATGGACGACGAGAAGTACGCCCAGTTCATGAGCCGCAGTCTCCGGCTCATGAAGAGTCTCCGGTTCAGGTAGCCCACCTTCTTGGGGGCGCGGGGCTGTATCGATATGCGGCTCCGCCGCCTGGGCGCGACCAGCCACAGAGCACCCGCACGCGAAACTCAACGAGGAGACCCCCGTGCCTCAAGACGCTTACGACTACGACGTCCTCGTCGTGGGTTCCGGCTTCGGCGGATCCGTCTCCGCCCTCCGCCTCACGGAGAAGGGCTACAACGTCGGCGTCCTGGAAGCCGGCCGCCGCTTCACCCGCACCACCCTCCCCAAAAACTCCTGGGACCTGAAGAACTACCTCTGGGCGCCGAAACTCGGCATGTTCGGCATCCAGCGCATCCACCTGCTCGGCAATGTCATGGTCCTGGCAGGCGCCGGCGTCGGCGGCGGTTCCCTCAACTACGCCAACACCCTCTACGTGCCGCCGAAGCCGTTCTTCGAGGACCCACAGTGGCGTGACATCACCGACTGGCACGAGGAGCTGACGCCGTACTACGACCAGGCCCGGCGCATGCTCGGCGTCCGGCTGAACCCGACGATGACCCCGTCCGACGTGCACCTGAAGGCCGCCGCCGAGCGGATGGGCGTCGGGGACAGCTTCCACATGGCGCCGGTCGGCGTGTTCTTCGGCGACGGCGAGGACGCCGACGGCAAGGCGGAGACGAAGGCGAAGCCGGGCGAGCGGGTGCCCGACCCCTACTTCGGCGGCGCGGGCCCGGACCGCAAGGCCTGCAACGAGTGCGGTGAGTGCATGACGGGCTGCCGGCACGGCGCGAAGAACACCCTCAACGAGAACTACCTCTACCTCGCCGAGAAGGCGGGCGCGGTCGTGCACCCGATGACGACGGTCGTCTCGGTCACCGAGGACTCGCGCGGCGGCTTCGCGATAGCCACCCTCCCCACCGACCGGCAGAAGAAGGACGCCGGCCGCACCTTCACGGCCCGCCGGGTCGTCATCGCCGCCGGCACCTACGGAACCCAGACCCTGCTGCACCGCATGAAGGCGGGCGGCCGGCTCTCGCACCTGTCGGACAAGCTCGGCGAGCTGACCCGCACCAACTCCGAGGCGCTGGTCGGTGCCCAGACCGACGACCGCCGCTACCGCAAGGCCACCGGCGAGTCCCGCGCCGACTTCACGCGCGGCGTCGCCATCACGTCCTCGATCCACCCGGACGCCAACACCCACATCGAGCCGGTCCGTTACGGCAAGGGCTCCAACTCGATGGGCGGCCTCTCGATCCTCCAGGTCCCGTACGCCGGGCACACCGCCTCGGGCGCGTCCCGCGTCCTGGGCTTCCTGGGCCACGCGGCCAGGCATCCGCTGCTGGTCCTGCGCTCCCTGTCCAACCGCAAGTGGTCGGAGCGGACCATCATCGGCCTGGTCATGCAGTCGCTGGACAACTCCCTGACCACGCACCTGAAACCGACGGGCGTCGGCAAGGGCCTGCTCACCGCACGCCAGGGCCACGGCTCGCCCAACCCCAAGCAGATCAAGGCCGCCACCGAGGGCGCCTCCGCGCTCGCCGCCGAGATCAACGGCTTCGCCGGCTCCAACGTCGGGGAGCTGGTGGGCACCCCGCTCACCGCCCACTTCCTCGGCGGCTGCCCGATCGGCGCCTCCCGCGAGACCGGCGTCATCGACCCGTACCACCGGCTCTACGGCCACCCCGGCATCTCGGTCGTCGACGGCGCCGCGGTCTCCGCCAACCTGGGCGTCAACCCGTCCCTGACCATCACGGCGCAGGCCGAGCGGGCGATGTCGTACTGGCCGAACAAGGGCGAGAGCGACCCGCGCCCCGCCCAGGGGAGCGCGTACGAGCGACTGGCGCCGGTCGAGCCCAAGTCCCCGGCGGTCCCGGCGGAGGCCTTCGGCGCGCTGCGCCTGCCCTTCCTGGGCATACCGGCGGTGCCGCCGAAGAAGAGCTGAGGAAGAGGTGAGAGGGACCCGCACCCCCCTCCGAGCGCGGGTCCCTCTCCCACAGGCGGGCAGAGCCGCTGCCCGTGGGATGCCTCGGCCCGTTGGATCGGTGAACCCTGTGAATGGTTGTCCCGACTTCACAGAAGCTTTATGTGGCTTACGTCACGTGCACGTCGCGCTCCGGGGCGCCGACGGCATGGCGAACGCGCCCCCCGCTCGAGCGCCCCGGGGCCGGAGGGAGCGCGA
>NZ_JBHXNW010000072.1:10868-47585 GCF_042717365.1 Streptomyces sp. NPDC058534 | reverse complement strand
TCCTGCTCGCCGTTGAACTCGATCAGGTCCGCGCCGAAGTCCGTGCAGACGTTCCGCATGATCTCTTCGCAGCGTGTCAGCATCTCGTCGTTGAAGACCTCGCGCCGGTACTTGGTTACGAAAACCAAGTGGGCGTGAAGGTGGTAGACGACATGACGACCTCGGCGGATATCGGTGTTTGGTTCCCAACGTGGTGACATACACCAAGCGTAGTATGCTCAACGAGCCAGACCGGAAGGGGGTGGGCCGGATGATCCGTGCGTACAAGTTCCTCATGCGGCCCACCGTGGGCCAGCAAGCCGCGCTCGGCGAGATGTTGCGCGATCACCGCTCCCTCTACAACGGCGCCCTGCAAGAGCGGCGCGACGCCTACCGGCACGTGTCGAAGACGAGCGTCACGTACGGACAGCAGTCCGCGCAGCTCAAGGAGATCCGGGCGTTCGACCCCGAGCGGCACGGCCGCTGGTCGTTCAGCTCGCAGCAGGCCACCCTGCGCCGTCTCGACAAGGCGTTCGCCGCGTTCTTCCGCCGGGTCAAGTCCGGGGAAAAGCCCGGATACCCGCGCTTCCGTGGCGTCAACTGGTTCGACACGGTGGACTTCCCCAAGGACGGCGACGGCTGCCACTGGGATTCCACCCCGCACGACCCCGTCACCCGCGTCCGCCTCCAAGGTGTCGGGCACGTCAAGGTCAACCAGCACCGCGCCGTTGTCGGCAAGGTGAAGACCGTGTCCGTCAAGCGCGAGGGCCGTAAGTGGTTCGTCGTGCTGACCGCCGAACAGGCGCAGCCCGAGCCGCTTGCGGCGACCGGCAGTGTGGTCGGCATCGACATGGGCATCGTCTCGTTCCTGACCGACTCAGGCGGCGTGCACGTCGAAAACCCGCGTCATGCCCGCAAAGCCGCTGCGAAGCTCGAGGCAGCACAACGGGCCTTGAGCCGCCACCCTCGCCGCAAGGCGCACAAGCGCACCCGCAACCACCAGCGGGCCGTTGAGAAGGTCGCGGCCCTGCACGGCAAGGTGCGACGCCAGCGCCTCGACCACGCGCACAAGACCGCGCTCGGCCTGGTCCGTGAGCACGACTTCATCGCGCACGAAGACATCAAGATCCGCAACATGAGCCAGACCGCCCAGCCGAAGCCCGACCCCGACAAGCCAGGCGCGTTCCTGCCCAACGGGGCCGCCGCCAAAGCCGGGCTGAACCGCTCGATCGCCGACGCCGGTTGGGGGGTGTTCCTGACGATCCTGCACGCCAAGGCTGAAAGCGCCGGACGGGAAGTGATCGCCGTGGACCCCCGCAACACCTCCCGCACCTGCCCCGAATGTGGGCACACCGCGAAGGAGAACCGGCCCACACAGGAAAAGTTCCACTGCGTCTCGTGCGGCCACCAGGCGCACGCCGACGAGGTCGGAGCAACCAACGTTCTACGGGCCGGGCTGGTCCGTCGCAACGCCAACCAGGCATAGCGAGAAGCCACCCCCTTTAGGGGGTGGAGGAGTCACGTACAGCGTCATCGTCGTGCCGCCGTCGTGCGGCAGTGTGGCCGAACAGCTGAGGATCAGCGCGGGTGAGCGCATCGAGTTCGGCAGAGCCGAACCCAGCGGCGGCGGACTCGCCATCGCACACGCGGGGGTGCCCCGGGTCGCCGGGGAGATCGCGGCGCACCGGACGTTCTGGCTGCTGAGCAATCTCAGCGAGGACCAGACCTACGTGGTGGAGAACCCGGAGGGCGCCGGCGAGCACATCAAGGTCGGCCCGGCCGTGGAGTCCCTGGCCTCGCTCGCCCTGCGCTTCGACCTGGTCCGCGAGGACGACCTCGTGGTACTCGCCCCGGCCCCGAGCGGAGCGGCACGGTGACCGGGCGGCCGTACGCGGTCCCGGTACCGAAGGGCTACCGGATCGGGCCGTGGGAGGTGCGTGAGCCGCTGGCGTCGGGTGCGTTCGCCACGGTCTACGACGCGACCCGCCACACCACGGACGCGGCCCGGCACACCACGGACGCGGCAGGCCACACCTCCGACGGCGGCGAACCGCCACGCCGGGCGGCGCTGAAGTTCCTGCCCACCGGCACCCGCACCCCGCGTCAGCTGCACCACCTGCGCGACCTGGCCGAACGCGAGGTGCAGCTGCTGCGGCGGCTGCGCTCGCCGCGTCTGATCCGGATGTACGACACCTTCACGACGGACCCACCGTGTCGATCCCCGACGACTCCTGCGTCGCGGTCGCGCGCCGGGCGCTGTACGGCGCCTCGTGGGACCGGAACCAGTACGCCTTGCAGAGCGTGCGCAACTCGATCGTGACGGCCACGCTCGACCACGCCCTCGTACGGGCCGCCGAGCGGAAGTGGGCCCGGTGCATGCGGGAGGGAGGGTTCCGCTACCAGGACCTCGCGGACCCGTTCAAGGCCGTGGAGAAGCGGCTCGACGCCGCCGGGTCCGACCGGGCCGCCCTGCGCGCCACGGGCGAGGAGGAGCTGAGGGTCGCCGTGCGGGACGCCACCTGCCAGACCGAGGCCGGTCTCGCCGAACAGGTCGCCCGCGCCCAGCGGCAGGTGGAGCAGGAGCTTCCGGCCGCCCGTACGTCCGTGCTGGACGACTTCCGTGCCGCCCGGCAGGCCGCGTTGGAGCGTGCGGAGACGGCGTCGGGCGGGTCGGCATGACAGTGCCCCGGTGCCGGTCGGTGGGACCGGCCCCGGGGCAGGGGTGTCGGCGTCGGTGTCGGGCGTCCGCGTCGGGCGTCCGCGTCAGTGGAAGAAGTGCCGCGTCCCCGTGAAGTACATCGTCACGCCGGCCTTCTGCGCCGCCTCGACGACGAGTTCGTCACGGACCGAACCACCGGGCTGGACCACGGCCTTGACGCCGGCCGCGGTGAGGATCTCCAGGCCGTCCGGGAAGGGGAAGAAGGCGTCGGAGGCGGCGTACGCCCCCTGCGCCCGCTCGGCGCCCGCGCGCTCCACGGCCAGCTTCGCGGAGTCGACGCGGTTGACCTGGCCCATGCCGACGCCGACGGAGGCGCCGTCCTTGGCGAGGAGGATCGCGTTGGACTTGACGGCACGGCAGGCCTTCCAGGCGAAGGCCAGGCCGGCGAGGTCGGAGTCGCTCAGCGCCTCGCCCGTCGCCAGCGTCCAGTGCGCCGGGTCGTCGCCCTCGGCCTGGAAGACGTCCTTCACCTGGGCCAGGCCGCCGCCGTCGATCGGGCGGAACTCGGCGGGCGGCTGCGGAGCCTCGGGGCAGCGCAGTACGCGGATGTTCTTCTTCTTGGTGAGGGCCTCGAGCGCGCCCTCCTCGTAGCCGGGCGCCACGATGACCTCGGTGAAGATCTCCGCGACCTGCTCGGCCATCTCCTTGGACACCGGGCGGTTGACCGCGATCACGCCGCCGTACGCGGAGAGCGGGTCGCAGGCGTGCGCCTTGCGGTGCGCCTCGGCGACGTCCGCGCCGACGGCGATGCCGCACGGGTTGGCGTGCTTGATGACCGCCACGCAGGGGGCGTCCTGGTCGTACGCGGCACGGCGGGCGGCGTCCGTGTCGACGTAGTTGTTGTACGACATCTCCTTGCCGTGCAGCTGCTCCGCCTCGGCGAGACCGCCGCAGCCTCCTGTGTAGAGGGCGGCGGGCTGGTGCGGGTTCTCGCCGTAGCGCAGGACGTTCTTGCGCTCGTACGTCACGCCGATGAACTCCGGGAACTGCTCGCCGTCACCGGCGTACTCCCCCGCGAACCAGCCGGCGACGGCCACGTCGTACTCGGCGGTGTGGCGGAACGCCTCGGCGGCGAGCCGCTTGCGGGCGGTCAGGTCGAAGCCGCCGTCCTTGACCGCCAAGAGCACGTCGGCGTACCGGGCCGGGCTGGTGACCACGGCGACGGAGGGGTGGTTCTTGGCGGCGGCGCGGACCATGGAGGGGCCGCCGATGTCGATCTGCTCGACGCACTCGTCGGGCGAGGCACCGGAGGCGACGGTCTGCTCGAACGGATAGAGGTTGACCACGACCAGGTCGAACGGCTCCACCCCCAGCTCGCCGAGCTGCTGCCGGTGGCTGTCCAGGCGCAGGTCGGCGAGGATGCCGGCGTGCACCTTGGGGTGCAGGGTCTTGACCCGGCCGTCCAGGCACTCGGGGAAGCCGGTCAGCTCCTCGACCTTGGTGACGGGGACGCCGGCGGCGGAGATACGGCCGGCCGTGGACCCGGTGGAGACGAGTTCGACGCCCGCCTCGTGGAGCCCGCGCGCCAGCTCCTCCAGCCCGGTCTTGTCGTAGACGCTGACGAGCGCCCGTCGGACGGCCCGCTTGTTGCTCTCGGCGGTCACTGGATAACTACCTTTCGTCCCTCGATGCGATAGCCGTTGCGGGCGAGCCGCCCCACGACATCGACGAGCAGCCTTCGCTCGACTTCCTTGATGCGCTCGTGCAGAGCGCTCTCGTCGTCCTCGTCCCGGATCTCCACCACGCCCTGCGCGATGATCGGCCCGGTGTCGACGCCGTCGTCGACGAAGTGGACGGTGCAGCCGGTGACCCTGGCGCCGTACGCGAGCGCGTCCCGCACACCGTGGGCTCCCGGGAAGCTGGGGAGGAGGGCGGGGTGGGTGTTGACGAACCGCCCCCCGAAGCGGGCCAGGAACTCCTTGCCCACGATCTTCATGAACCCGGCCGAGACGACGAGGTCCGGCTCGTGCGCGGCGACGGCCTCGGCAAGCGCCGCGTCCCACTCCTCGCGGCTCCCGTAGTCCTTGACCCTCGTCACGAAGGCCGGCAGCCCGGCGCGCTCGGCGCGGGCCAGCCCCTCGATGCCGTCGCGGTCGGCGCCGACGGCCACGATCTCGGCCCCGTAGGCCTCAACGCCGGTGGCGGCGATCTCGTCGAGCAGCGCCTGGAGGTTGGTGCCGGATCCGGAGACCAGCACGACGAGGCGCTTGGCTCGCGGGGCCACGGGCATGGCGGCCACGGTGAGGGCCTTTCTCGGGGAAGCGGTACGTTCGTCTTTTTGTACAGTCGTACGAATGCTTCGCGCCCCGGGATACGGGGAAGTCTACGAAGCGGCCGACCGTCAGCAACGATACCGGCACACCGGACGGCCCCCTCGGGACGGGGGCGGGGCCGGAAGGTAGCGTCTGCGTGGAGCCGGACCGGGAACGCGACCTGCGCGTCACGCGTTCACCAGTCGTGCCGACCCGTTCGCCCGTTCCACCAGTCCGCCCGTTCATCGCCGCCAAGGGGAAGACGCTCACTTGATGCCGGACCGCAGCCTGCGACTGCTCACGCTCCCCCAGCAGTCGGCGCAGCCAGGGGGGCGCAGCACCGTGTTGCTGCGGGAGCGCCCCTCGTCACCGCCCGACACGCCCTCGGACCGCGGGAACGGCGGCGGGCAGGACGGCACCCCGGACCGGGACAACCCGTTCGCTCCGCCCCCGGAGGGCACGCCGGACCGCCCCTGGCAGCCGCGGCACCCGTCGGGCGACGGCGGTGACTCGCAGGACTCGTCCGGTTCCCAGGGTGGCGGGCGTTCGCCGTGGGGCGGTCAGTGGAGCGACCGGCAGCCCGGCCGCTCCTCCGGCGGCTTCGGCGAGCGGCCCGGCGGTTCCGGTTCCGGTCCCGAGGGGCAGGGCGGCGGCCCGGGTCCGCGCTGGGACCCGAAGGATCCGTCCCAGCGACGTGCGCGCTACGCTCTGCTGAGCGGCATGTGGGCCCTGTTCTTCGCGCTCTTCACCTGGCCGTACGTGGCCCTGCTGCTCGGCGCGCTGGCCCTGTACTGGGGCATCAGCTCCCTGCGCGCCAAGCCCCGCGCCGCCGCCGACCCGGACACCCCGGCCCGCCCCGCCGAGCAGACCGGCCGCCCGCAGCGCACCGCGGCGATCAGCGGCCTGGTCACGTCGTCCCTGGCCATCCTCCTGGTCGCCGCGTCCTTCGGCGCCCAGCTGGTCTACAACGACTACTACACCTGCCGCGAGGACGCCCTGACCAACTCGGCGAAGCAGGGCTGCGAGCGCCTACTGCCGGAACAGCTGAGGGACCTGCTGGGCACGGAGGGCTAGCGGTTTTTTCAGCCCGTCCGGTTCGTTTCTTTCAGCCCGTCCGGTGACTATCAGCCCGTCCGGCGTTTGAGGACGAGGCCGTCCAGGCCGAAGGGGGGGTCTGGGGGCGGCAGCCCCCAGGGACGGGAAGGGAAGGGGCGGCGGGGGCGAAACCACCCTCCCCGCTACCCCCGCGGCGGCTCCGCCGGAGACTCGACCGGCAGCAGATCGTACGACCCGTCACCGCCCTCGTCGTCGTACAGCCCGAACGGCACGGCATCCTCGTCCACCTCCCCCGCATCCTCGCCAACCTCCGTATCGGCCCCGCCGCCCCGCTTCCACCACCGCCCCACGGAGGGCACCGGCACCCACCCACGCCCACCCCCGTCGGCCACCTCGCCGCCGTCCACCACCGCCTCCCGCGCGGCAGCGCCACGGCCCCGTCCCCGCCAAGCCCGCACCACCACCGCCACCGGCACCGCCGGCACCACGATCCACGCCAGCGTCGCGCCCCCGGCCTGCCACCACACCGGCCCGAACCGCGCGAGGGCGTCACTCCCGAGCGGCCCGCCGGCGAACGCGGCCAGCAGGGCGACGAGCCCAGCGCACAGCACGGCGGCCACGACGGCGGCCCCGGCGGTCCGCCGCCACGACCACGCCCCGGCGGACCCGGCGGCCCCACCAACCGCCGCTCCCGTAGCGGCCCCCGTGGCCGCCCGCGCCGTGAACCACCCCACCACCACCCCCGCCACCAGCGGCACCGCTCCCGCCGCCCAGTGCAGCGGCGTACCGGGCCCCGCGTCCGGCACCGCCGCCAGCAGCGGGAACGGCGGCAGCAACGGGGCCGGGGCGGAGGAGAAGGGGTGCACGACATGCCCGGCGCCGAGCGCGAACCCGGGGCCGAGGGCGTACACCGCCGCCCACACCGCGGCGTTCGGCACCAGCGCCAGGCAGAGCAGCAGTACGGTGAACCGCCCGGACCAGCCCTCGGTCAGTCGCAGGAAGGCATCCTGCGCGGCGGCTCCGTGCCACACCAGCGACACCGCCACCAGCAGCGCCCCGCCCCCGACGAGCACCGCCGCACCGGCGCCCGCGGCGCGCGTGGCGGCGCCCAGGCGTGCGTCCGGCTCGACCATCAGCTCCCGCAGGTCCCGCGGCAGCACGCGCAGCGCCCGGCCCACCGGTCCGCCCGGCCGGCCGAACGCCGTCCACACCCCCGCGCCCGCGGCGCCCATGGCGACCAGCGGCAGGCAGAGGGCGGCCCACCACCAGGAGGGCCGCAGCGCGCCGCCCGTCGCGTACAGCACGACGGGCGCGGCGACGGAGAGGTAGCCCGCGACGACGCCCACCCAGGCGAAGCGCGCGGAGACCGGCGGCGGCCCCGCGTCCCGGAGGCGCCCCTCCCCCGCGAGGCGCGTCCCGGCCCCCGCCCCGGGTCCGGAGCCCACGGCCACGCCCACCCCGTCCCCGGGGTCGGTGGCGTCCCGGGCCGCGCGGTGCAGCAGCCACACCGGCAGCAGGAGCAGCAGCAGCGGGGTGACGCCCACCGGCGCGGGGGTGCCGGAGAGCGTGTCCGCGCGGACCAGTTCGGCACCGTGCGCCAGCACCCACAGGGAGGCGGCGACGTGCAGGGCGCCCTCGGGACCGCTGTCGGGGTACGGCGAACTGATCCACAGCAGGGTGACCAGCGCGGCGCACGAGGCCAGCCCCAGCACCGCCGCGACCGCGCCACCCAGGAGGCCGTCGCCCAGGCCGGGCGACCGGTCGCGCCAGCGGGTGCGCAGCAGAGACAGCGGGGCCGGGCGGGCGGTCGTCTGGGTCACGCCCGCCATGCTCCCAACGACACGCGCTTTCCCGGCGTAACAGGCGAAGCACCGCTGTGTCGCTCAATATATGTTTATGTACTTTTTCGTGCGAAGGGGCGCCCTGTGACACGGAGCCCTGGAACCCCGCTCCCACCCCCCAAGGCGCGCCGACGCCTGCGCGAGGCGGCCGCGCTGACGCAGGCTCAGCTCGCCAACCGGATGGGCGTCACCCGCGCGACGGTCCGTACGTGGGAGAGCGGTCGCACGACACCACGCGGCCGGAAAAGGGAGACGTACGCGGAATTGCTGAAGGACCTGGCCGAGGCGGAAGCCGGCGCCCAGCCGGCGCCGGTGCCCGTCGTCGTGGCCGTCCGCACCGGCCGGAGGAGCCCGGCCGAGGCCGCCGACAGCCTCGTACTGCCCGCGAAGCCGCTGCCCACGGAGAAGCGGCAGGAAGCCGAACCGACACCGGAACCGGAACTGGAACTGGAACTGGAACCGGAGCCTGAGCCGGTCGCGCTGACGCCCGCTCAGGCGTTCGACGCGCTGTACGAGTTCGGCACCCCCGCCCTCGTACGGCAGACCTTCCTGCTGACCGGCCGTCGGGAGCTGGCGCGCGAGTCGGTGGAGCGGGCGTTCCAGACCGCCTGGGAGAACTGGCCGGAAGTGGCCCGCGACCGCGACCCGGTGGGGTGGGTGCGGGCGGTGGCGTACGAGTACGCGCTCTCGCCCTGGCAGCGCTTCCGCCCGCGCAACCGGCACGCGGAGCCGCCGCCCGCCGACCCCGGCGACCGCACGCTGCTGAACACCCTGCTCCGACTCCCCCCGCGGCACCGGCGGACACTCCTGCTGTACGACGGTGTGGGCCTGGACCTGCCCGAGACGGCGGCGGAGACGGAGGCGAGCACTCCGGCGGCGGCGAACCGGCTGCTGAACGCGCGCAAGGCGATGGCCGGCCGGCTGCCCGAACTGGCCGACCCCGAGGTGCTGCACCGGCGGCTGGCCGAGGTGGCGTCGAGCGAGCGGCTGCGGGCGGCGGCCAAGCCTCCGACGGTACGGGTGGGCAGCGAACGGCGGGCCCGGTTCCGGACCCGGGCGGCGATCGCCTTCACCGCCGCCCTGATCGGGACCACCGCGCTGACCCTGCGCACCGCGCCCACGCACTACGAGCCGCCGGTCTCCCCCGGCGAGACGGTGCGCGGGGTGCCGCCCAAGGTGGCGCCGGGCGCGCTGTCGGACGAGGAACTGGAGCTGCGGCAGAAGCTGCGCGACCAGATGCAGGACGGGCCGGAGCGGCTGACTCCACGGCTCGAATGACCGCCGGTACGCCGAACCGGCTCGACGGTACGCCGAGTGGGCCCGTCCCCCGCGAGGACGGGCCCACTCGGTGCCGTACGGGAAGGCGGTCAGCCGTTCAGACGGTACTTAATTGCCCAGAATGGCCCTGGCGAGCTTGGCCGTCTCGGTCGGGGTCTTGCCGACCTTGACGCCCGCGGCCTCCAGGGCCTCCTTCTTCGCCTGGGCGGTGCCGGACGAACCGGAGACGATGGCGCCGGCGTGGCCCATGGTCTTGCCCTCGGGCGCGGTGAAGCCCGCGACGTAGCCGACGACCGGCTTGCTCACGTTCTTCGCGATGAAGTCCGCGGCCCGCTCCTCGGCGTCGCCGCCGATCTCGCCGATCATGACGATCAGGTCGGTCTCGGGGTCGGCCTCGAACGCGGCGAGCGCGTCGATGTGCGTGGTGCCGATGATCGGGTCACCACCGATGCCGACGGCGGTCGAGAAGCCGATGTCACGCAGCTCGTACATCATCTGGTACGTCAGCGTGCCGGACTTCGAGACCAGGCCGATGCGGCCCGGCTTGGTGATGTCGCCCGGGATGATGCCGGCGTTGGACTGGCCCGGGGTGATGATGCCGGGGCAGTTCGGGCCGACGATGCGGGTCTTGTTGCCCTTCTTGCCGGCGTACGACCAGAAGGCGGCCGAGTCGTGCACGGCGATGCCCTCGGTGATGACGACGGCCAGCGGGATCTCGGCGTCGATGGCCTCGACGACGGCGTCCTTGGTGAACTTCTCCGGCACGAAGATGACGGAGACGTTGGCGCCGGTCTTCTCGATGGCCTCCTTGACGGTGCCGAAGACCGGTACCTCGTTGCCGTCGAAGTCCACGGAGGTGCCCGCCTTGCGCGGGTTCACGCCGCCCACGACCTCGGTGCCGTCACCGAGCATGAGCTTGGTGTGCTTCATGCCGGTGGCGCCGGTCATGCCCTGGACGATGACCTTGCTGTCCTTGTTGAGCCAGATAGCCATGGTGTGTTGGTGTCCTCGTCCTGAGTGCTTACTTGGCGGCGGCGTGAGCCAGCTCGGCGGCCTTGTCGGCCGCGCCGTCCATGGTGTCGACGCGCTGGACCAGCGGGTGGTTGGCGTCGGTGAGGATCTTGCGGCCCAGCTCGGCGTTGTTGCCGTCGAGACGGACGACGAGCGGCTTCTCGACCTTCTCGCCGCGGTCCTCCAGGAGCTTCAGCGCCTGGACGATGCCGTTGGCGACCTCGTCGCAGGCGGTGATGCCGCCGAAGACGTTGACGAACACGGAGCGGACGTCCGGGTCGCCGAGGATGATCTCCAGGCCGTTCGCCATGACCTGGGCGGAGGCGCCGCCACCGATGTCCAGGAAGTTGGCGGGCTTCACGTTGCCGTGCGCCTCACCGGCGTACGCGACGACGTCCAGGGTGCTCATGACGAGACCCGCGCCGTTGCCGATGATGCCGACCTCGCCGTCGAGCTTGACGTAGTTGAGGTTCTTCTCCTTGGCGGCCGCCTCGAGCGGGTTGGCGGCGGCCTTGTCGTGAAGTTCCTCGAAGTCGGGGTGGCGGAACTCGGCGTTGTCGTCGAGCGACACCTTGCCGTCGAGGGCGATGACGTCGCCGCCCGCGACCTTGGCCAGCGGGTTGACCTCGACCAGGAGGGCGTCCTCCTTGATGAAGGTGTCCCACAGCGTGACGAGGATGTCGGCGACCTTGCCGGCCACCTCGGCCGGGAACTTCGCGGCCTCGACGATCTCGCGCGCCTTCTCGGGCGTCACGCCGTCGATCGCGTCGATCGGCGTCTTGGCGACGGCCTCCGGACGGGTGGCCGCCACCTCCTCGATCTCCATGCCGCCCTCGACGGAGGCGATGGAGAGGAAGGTGCGGTTGGCACGGTCGAGGAGGAAGGAGACGTAGTACTCCTCGACGATCTCCGGAGCGGTCTCGGCGATCATCACCTTGTGGACCGTGTGGCCCTTGATGTCCATCCCGAGGATGTCCGTCGCGCGGGCGACGGCCTCGTCCGCCGAGGCGGCGAGCTTCACGCCGCCGGCCTTGCCGCGGCCACCGACCTTCACCTGAGCCTTGACGACGGACTTGCCGCCCAGACCCTCGGTGATCGCGCGCGCCGCCTCAGGCGTGTCGATGACTTCACCGGCCAGCACCGGTACATCGTGCTTGGCGAAGAGGTCCCTCGCCTGGTACTCGAACAGGTCCACGCGCTTCCGTCCCTATCAGTGATCTCGCGGTTCGTTGGATGCGTGGGCGTGCCGCGAAGGGCAACGTGACGTCCGCTGTGTCACAAGGGGAGCGCACACGGTGACCGAGCGCGCGGCATGTCCGTCTCGCAGGTTATCGCCGCTTGCCGAGGGTCCCTAAATCGTGGGTCACACCTGAGCGGTGATGCCTGTCACATGATGCCGCGCTCACTGGCACGCGGTGCCGGAGGTGAGCGGCTTCGGCGGGGCGCGGAGTGCGGCGAGACGCGGCGCGGAGTGCGGCGAGACGCGGCGCGGAGTGCGGCGAGACGCGGCGCTGGGGAGCCTCACCGGGCTGGGGTTAGCCCGGTGAGGCTCGTCGGCCCGGAGGCCCGCAGGGGTGCGGGTCTCCGGTGTGCGGGTCGGACGGTCCCCACCCCAACGGGGACCGGCCGACCCATCCGCGGAGTTTCGGCCCGAGGGAGGCCGACGGCTTTCGACCGTCTCGGGCTGCCGCTTCGCGGAGTCTGTGGGTGGGACGGGGGTACGGCAGGGGTACGGGAGTGCGGGCGCGTCGACGGACGCCGTCGGGCGCATCCGCCCCGGGGGCCTCAGACGCGCGCTCGCGACAGGGAGGTTCCGCCGGTCAGGCGGGAGAGACCGGGATGTCCCGGAACGCATCCCGGGTCTCGCCCACGTCGGCACGCTCCAGGGCCACGGCTACGAGCCGGAACGGGATCCGGTGATGCGGGGTGACCGCGTGAGTGTCACCGTGACGCGGCATCCCCTGATCGTCACCGCTCGTGGTACCCAGCGATCCGTCGGGAGCGCCGGTGGGCGCGTGCCGGGTGGGGGCGTATTCGGTGGACGCCGGGGTGGTTCGGCGGGGGTTGCCGGAGTGCGGCACCGGCGGTTCCGCGCCGCCCGCCACCGCGACCGGGCCGTGACCGTGGCCGCCGTGCGCCGAGTGGTCGGTGGCGTCGGTGTCGGTGTCGGTGCGGGGTTCGGTGGCCTCGGAGGGGGCGGAGGGGGCGGAGGTGCCGGCTCCGTCGGAAGGATGCGCGGAGTCGGCTTCGGCCGGTTCCGACCGGCGATGGTCCGGAACGTACGGGTCGGCCGAACCGTCCGAACTGCCGGCCCCGGACGGGTTCGGCAGCTCCGACAGCGGAGGCAACGACGGCCACGTGGAGACCGAGAGGTCGGAGGAGCCGGGGTCGGAGGAACCGGGGCCGGAGGAACCGGGGTCGGAGAAGCCGGGGTCGGAGTCGGAGTCCGAAGCGGCGGAGGGAAGTGACAGCGCCTCAGTCACCTTCTCCACCACGTCCCCGACGGCGGAGAGGGAGTCCTTCGGCGGGAGGAGGTCCGACTCACGGCTCTCCTTCGCCGGACGCTCCACCGGCACGTCGACGACCTGCCTCACGGTGTCCCGCAGGGACGGCGCCCCGTCGGCCGCCTGCGCCCGCTCCCCGCAGACCACCCCGAGCACGAACAACCCGCCCACCAGCAGCGCCACGTGCAGGGCACGCCGCCCGGCCGCCGTGCTCATCACGCGCAGAGCGGCACCGGGCAGGACTACTGACAGGATCAAGAGGGGGAGATTCCTCCCGTGCGGCGGCGGAACGGCTAGCGCGTCGAACAACGCGTCGATGACGCGCGATCCTCGCACGGGACTCCGCGGGTTGTGCAAGCCCTTCATTACCGATGGGTAGCCATGTCCGTTTTACCGGCAGGAATCGGCCACCTCGGATCGACAAATCGTCACCCGGCGTCCGGTATCGGCAGGGGCCGCCTCTCGATCGCCGCCGCCATCACCTCCGGGAAGTGGTCGGGCGTGCACGCGAACGCGGGTGCGCCCAGCGCGGCGAGCGCCGCCGCGTGCTCCCTGTCGTAGGCGGGCGTCCCCTCGTCGGACAACGCCAGCAGCGTCACGAACCGCACGCCCGCCGCCTGCATCGCCGCGACCCGTCTGAGCATCTCGTCCCGGATGCCTCCCTCGTAGAGGTCGCTGATCAGCACGACCACGGTCTCCGCGGGCCGGGTGATCCGCGACTGGCAGTACGCCAGGGCCCGGTTGATGTCCGTACCGCCGCCGAGCCGCGTGCCGAAGAGCACGTCGACCGGGTCGTCCAGCTGGTCGGTGAGGTCGACGACCGCCGTGTCGAAGACGACGAGCCGGGTCTCTATCGACGGCATGGACGCCAGCACCGCCCCGAACACCGACGCGTACACGACGGACGCCGCCATCGACCCGGACTGGTCGACGCAGAGGACGACCTCCTTCTTCACCGACCGGGACGCCCGCCCGTAGCCGACGAGCCGCTCCGGCACGACCGTCCCGTACTCGGGCAGGTAGTGCTTGAGGTTGGCGGAGATCGTGCGGTTCCAGTCGATGTCGTGGTGCCGGGGCCGGGTGACGCGGGCACTGCGGTCCAGGGCGCCGGTGAGGGTGGCCCGGGTGCGGGAGGCCAGCCGCTTCTCCAGGTCCTCGACGACCTTGCGCACGACGGTCCGCGCCGTCTCCTTCGTCGTCTCCGGCATCGCCTGGTTGAGCGAGAGCAGGGTGCCGACCAGGTGCACGTCGGCCTCCACCGCCTCCAGCATCTCCGGCTCCAGCAAGAGCGTGGCGAGACCGAGCCGGTCGATCGCGTCCCGCTGCATGACCTGTACGACGGAGGAGGGGAAGTACGTCCGTATGTCACCCAGCCAGCGCGCGACGGCCGGTGCGGAGCCGCCGAGCCCCGCCGCACGGTCCCGTCCGCCCCGCGCCGCGGCCTCCTTCCCGTAGAGCGCGGTGAGCGCCCCGTCCATCGCGGCGTCCTGCCCGGAGAGCGTGCGGCCAGTGCCGTCGGCCGGGTCCCCGCCGAGCACGAGCCGCCACCGCCGCAGCCGCTCCTGCGCCGTGTCGGCCCTCACCGGCTCGGTCGTCATGCGTCCACCCCCACCAGGTCGTTCCCGTCAAGGCCGTTTCGCGCCGGGTCGATTTCCGACGGTTGGTTCCTCACGAGGCCGTCGCCCCCCGGGTCGCTGCCCTCCAGGCCCAGCAGCAGCCGGACCACCGGGAGCACCGCGTCGGCGCGCTCGGTGTCGAGGCCGGCCGCGAAGCCCGGTATCCCGGGGCCGGCCGTGGTCACACTCCCCCGCGCCTGCGGTCCGCGCCGGACCAGCTCACCGAGGCTCCGGCGCACCCCCGGCTCGTAGGCCGCGAAGGTGCGTCGCAGCAGCGGCAGCACGTCCGTGAACGCCTCCGCCGACACGCCGGTCAGCCAGCCGTCGACCAGGGCGAGCAGCCGTTCGTCGTGGAGGAGGAGCATGCCGCCGCCCGAGCCGCCTCCGACGAAGCCCTCGATCCACGCCGCCGCGTCCGCCGGCGGTGTGCCCCGGGAGAGCGCCAGGCCCATGAACCGCGCGACCTCGTCCGCTGCCAGCACACCGTCGTCCAGCAGGATCCGTACGGCACGCCCCCGGACGACACCGGGAACGACGTCCCGCGCCGAAAGGGTCCGCAGTACCTCCTGCCAGCGGGACCGCAGGCCGCCGTGGCCCGGCGCGGAGGTGTCGCCGAGCAGGCCCACCGCTCCGTGCACGGCGTCCACGTGGCCGCGCATCTCGTCGGCCGCGTCGGCGTCCAGGGCGGCGCAGGCCGCCGGCAGGCCGACGAAGACGCGCTCGGCGAGCCCCGCGGCGACCTCCGCCAGCGCGCCGGTGTCGGTGCCGCGCACGTCGCCGTAGCGCAACGAGCGGACCAGGGCCGGCAACGCCCGCGCGAGGTGGCCGACGTCCGTGTCGAGCGCCGCGCGGTCGGCGAGTATCCGCATCACCGGCGTGAGCGCGTCCGGCAGCCCGGCCAGCAGGCAGCGTTCGGCGAGTGCGGTGACGTCGGCGAGGTCGCGTGCGGTGACGGCGTCCGCCTGAGCCTTGGCGGTCGCGGCGGCGAGCACGGTCGTGCCCCACACCCCGGCCTCGGCGACCCGCACCGACAGCTCCGGCTCCCAGCGCAGCCGCCACGTCTCCCGGAACGTCCCCGTACCGCCCCGGGAAACGGCCGGCTCGCCCCAGCCGACGCCGAGCAGCCGCAGCCGGTGCAGCAGTCTGCCGCGGCTCGCGTCGGTGTCCTTGCGCAGGTCGAGTTCCAACTCCCGGCGCCGCGCCTCCGGCTTGAGCCGCAGCCGGCGCTGGATCCTGGCCAGGTCACGCTGCAAGGGCACCGCGGGCGCCCCCGCGGGGACCTCCCCCAGCACGTCCCCCACCACCAGCCGGTCCCGGACCAGCGCCAGCGGGACGTCCGAGCCGTCGCACATCACCGCCCGCACGGCGTCCGTCGTCTCGCTCAGCCCGGGCAGCGGGCGCCCGCGCAGCACCGCGAGCGTCCCGGCCAGCCGCACCGCCTCGATGACGTGCGCCGAGGAGACGATCCGGCCCTCGTCCCGCAGCAGCCCGGCCACTTTGGTCAGCCACCGCTCGACCGGCCGGTCCGCCGCGCCGAACAGATGCGCGTACCAGCCGGGCGACTCGATGCCCGCCCCGTACCCACCAAACCGGGACAGCCGTCGGTGCGTCCAGGGCACCCACGTCAGGTCCACCTTGGTCCTCGGCAGGCCCTTCAGCAGGGCCCGGTCGGCGGTGGCGGTGACCTTGCGCCGGAGCGCGGGCACGTGCCACGCCCCGCACACCACGGCGACGCCCCGGGCGGACTCCCGCTGCGCCGCCCGCACCTGGAGCCGCATGTACGCCTCCCGCACCAGGTCACGGTCGTCGTGTCCGCCGCCCTCCTCGGTCTCCTCGGTCTCCTCGGTCTCCCGCAGGGCTCCCATGGCCTCTTCCAGCGCCGTGAACGGCGCGAGCGCGTCCCCGTCTCCGGGGCCGCGGTGTTCGACGACGTCCTCCCACCAGCGCTCGGGGTCGTCATGACCGGCGGCCCCGGCGAGGGCGGCGAGCGGATCGACCCGGACCTCGGGGGCGGACGCACCGGACCGGCCCCCTGGTCCCGCCCCCGGCTCCTCGCCCGTCCTCTCCGCGTCCTGCCCCTCCTCCGACTGCCAGGCCAGCGAGTGCGCGGCCGGGAGGTCGATGAAGCGGGCCGGCACGTCGTGTTCCAGGGCCCAGCGGAGGGCCACCCACTCCGGGGAGAACTCGGCCAGCGGCCAGAAGGCCGAGCGTCCGGGCTCGTCCACGGCGTGCGCGAGCAGCGCCACCGGTGGCCGCATGTCCTCGTCGGCGGCCAGCGGGATCAGGGCGTCGGCCTCGGGCGGCCCCTCGATCAGCACGACCCCCGGCCGAGCCGACTCCAGCGCCGCCCGTACCGCCCGCGCCGACCCCGGACCGTGGTGACGCACGCCCAGCAGCAGCGGTCCGGGCGCGCCATCGGCCCCGCCGCGGTCAGTGCCCGTCACACCGTCCCCCTCGCCCACCGGGCCGCCGCCCACGGGCCCACCGCCCCCGAGTCCACAGCCTGCGTGCCCACGTCGCGTCCTCGTCGTCCCCCGTCGCCCCGGCCACCCGCGTCTCCGCTCCGTGTCGCGTCCGCGCCCGCGTCCACGCCTCCGCGCCGTTCACACGCTCACCTCGCGGCAGGCGCGGTAGAAGTCCTGCCAGCCGTCACGCTCCCGGACGACCGTCTCCAGGTACTCCTGCCAGATGACGCGGTCGGTGGCGGGATCGCGGACGACCGCGCCGAGGATGCCCGCGGCGATGTCGCCGGGCCGCAGCACCCCGTCACCGAAGTGGGCGGACAGCGCCAGACCGCCGGTGACCACGGAGATCGCCTCGGCCGTGGACAGGGTGCCGCTGGGCGACTTCACCTTCGTACGCCCGTCGCTCGTCAGCCCGTCGCGCAGCTCCCGGAAGACGGTGACGACGCGGCGGATCTCCTCGATGCCGTCGGGAGTCGGGGGCAGGTCTAGGGAGCGGCCGATCTGGTCGACGCGGCGCGTGACGATCTCGACCTCGGCCTCGGCGCTCTCGGGCAGCGGCAGCACCACGGTGTTGAAGCGTCGTCGCAGGGCGCTGGACAGGTCGTTGACCCCGCGGTCGCGGTCGTTGGCGGTGGCGATCAGGTTGAAGCCGCGGACCGCCTGCACCTCCTGGCCCAGCTCCGGTATCGGCAGGGTCTTCTCCGACAGGATGGTGATCAGGCTGTCCTGCACGTCGACCGGGATGCGGGTCAGCTCCTCCACCCGCACGGTCGTGCCGTCCGCCATGGCCCGCATGACCGGACTGGGCACGAGGGCGTCGCGGCTCGGGCCGTCGGCGAGCAGCCTCGCGTAGTTCCAGCCGTAGCGGATCGCCTCCTCCGGGGTGCCGGCGGTGCCCTGCACCAGCAGGGTGGAGTCGCCGCTGACGGCCGCCGCGAGGTGCTCGGACACCCAGGTCTTCGCGGTGCCGGGCACGCCGAGCAGGAGCAGGGCGCGGTCGGTGGCGAGCGTGCTGACGGCGACCTCGACGATGCGGCGCGAGCCCACGTACTTCGGGGTGATCACGGTGCCGTCGGGCAGGGTGCCGCCGAGCAGGTAGGTGGCGACGGCCCAGGGCGACAGCTTCCACCGGGCCGGGCGCGGACGGTCGTCCTGCGCGGCCAGCGCGGCCAGTTCGGCCCCGAAGGCCTGCTCGGCGTGGGGCCGCAACCTCTCGACCCCGGACATCGCTTCTACGGACACAGGCATGGCTGATTCCCCCTCCAGCTCGGCCGGTTCGATCTGTCATCCACGATGCACCACGCCACTGACAATCGCTCTGACCTGCGAAAACACTCTCCCTCGGGCCATTGTCAGTGGGAGGATCTACCTTCGATGTCATGACTCAGCAGGGGGTGCGCTGGACCGCGGACCAGGTGCTGGCACTGGCACCTGACGTCGCGTCACGTGAAGCGGGCGGCAGGTTCGGGGCGGCCGGTCCGTGGTCCGAGGTGGGGAGTTCCGACGAGGGGGCGGTGTGGGGGCTGTGCAAGGGGAGCGGCAGCGAGCCGTATCGGACGGTCGTCGACGTCGCGGACGGGTCCGGGCCCGCATATCGGTGCGCGTGCCCGAGTCCCAAGCTCCCGTGCAAGCACGCGCTGGGGCTGCTGCTGCTCTGGTCGGGCGGGGGCGTCGCGATGCCGGGGGCGGCAGCGCCCGAGTGGGCGGAGCGGTGGATCGCCGGACAACGCGAGCGCGCGGAGGGGAGAGAGGGGACGGGGACGGCGAACTCGTCGCCGGGGCGCGGGTCCGGGACCGCTGATCCGGAGGCGGCGCGGCGCCGGGCCCTGCAGCGGGCCGGGCGGATCACCGCGGGCGCGACGGAGCTGGAGCAGCGGCTGACGGACCTGCTGCGCGGCGGTCTGGCCGGCGCCGAGCAGGCGGGCTACGGGCTGTGGGAGGAGACGGCGGCCCGCATGGTCGACGCCCAGGCCCCGGGTCTGGCCGCACGCGTGCGGGAGCTGGGCTCCATACCGTCGTCGGGCCCCGGCTGGCCGGTCCGGCTGCTGGAGGAGTGCGCCCTCCTCCACCTGCTCGACCAGGGCTGGCTGCGCCGCGAGGGCCTGCCCGACGGACTGGCGGCGACCGTCCGTTCGCGCGTGGGTCTGCCGGCGTCCGCGGACGGCCCGCCGGTGCGGGACCGCTGGCTGGTCCTCGCCCAGTACGACACCGCGGACGGGCGGCTGACGACCCGTCGCATCTGGTTGTACGGCGCGGAGACGGACCGGACCGCGCTGCTCCTCTCCTACGGCGCCGCGGGCAGGGCACCGGAGTTGGCGCTGCCGGTGGGGCTGACGCTGGAGGCCGAGGTGTCGGCGTACCCGGGCGCCGGACAGCGGCGGGCGGCCCTGGGGCGGCGGTTCGCACAGCCCGCGACCACGGAGATACGCCCGAGAGGAGTGACCACGTCGAGGGCGGCCGTCCGGTTCGGCGAGGCCCTCCGCGACGACCCGTGGCTGGATTCGGTGCCGTTGACGCTGGGGCGCGTCGTCCCGGTGCCGGACGGCGACTCGTGGCAGCTGGCGGACGCCGACGACGACACCGCGCTGCCGCTCGTGTCGGGCGCCGGAAACCGGGCGGGCGTCTGGCGGCTGGCCGCGCTGTCGGGCGGTGCGCCCGTCACGGTCTTCGGCGAGTGCGGCCACCGGGGCTTCACTCCGCTGACGGCCTGGCCGGCCGGCCCCGGTCCGGCGGTGCCGCTGTACTGACACGTCAGACGTCGGTACCGGCGCGTCCCATGCCCGCACCTGCCGCGTCCCATGCGCATACCTGCCGCGTCCCACGCCCGCACCGACACGCTCCAGGCCATGGACCAAGAGGGAACCAGAGGGGAACCGCATGACCAGCACACCCACTCCCCCGGACACACCAGCGCCGACGACGGCCTCGACGGCCTCCTGGGAGGAACTCGTCACCGCCGCCCTGCTCGGTACGGACCGGCGTACGCCGCCGGGAAGCGAGCCCGGACCGGGTGCGCCGGCCGCGCTGCTGGACGCGGCCGCGGCGGAGACTGTTCGTCGCCGTGCCGGGCTGCGGCCGGCCCGTGCGGCGCGGCGCCCCGACCCGGCTCCCGAGGATCCGCGCCCGCCCCTGCCCGCCGCGGCCGCCCGGCGCCTCACGATGCTGCTCGCCGACCGTCCCGGCTCCGCGGCCGGCGGGCGCCGGGGGACCGCGCCCGATCTGATGGAGCTGCTGCCCCAGTGGCTGGCGACGGCCAACGCGCGCGGTTTCGCGGCACCGCCCGAGGCGCTTCCGGCGCTGCTGGACGCGGCACGTGGGCGCACGGACCTGCGGCCGGCGGCGTTGAGGTTCGCGGGGCCCCGTGCCCTGTGGCTGGCCCGGCTGAATCCGGACTGGCGGTTCGCCCTGCGTGCCACGCCGGGCGGCGGGACCGCGCTGCCCGGTCCCGGCGCCGCGGACCGGGTGCGGCGGCTCTGGGACGAGGGCCTGTTCGCCGAACGGGTCGCCCTGCTGGCGGGCCTGCGCGCCCGCGACCCGGCCGGCGCGCGCGGGCTGCTGGCCTCGACCTGGGCGACGGAGCGGGCCGAGGACCGGCTGATGTTCCTCGACTCGCTGCGGACCGGGCTGGCACCGGCGGACGAGCCCTTCCTGGAGCAGGCGCTGGCCGACCGCAGCCGCAACGTACGGGCGACGGCGGCGGAGTTGCTGTCGGCACTGCCGGACTCGGCGCTGGCCGCGCGGATGGCGGCGCGGGCCGTGACCTGCGTGTCCCTCGACCGCGCCCCGGACTCCCCGGCGATCGCCGTCGAGGCGCCGCACGAGTGCGACGCGGGCATGGAGCGGGACGGCGTGGTGGCCAAGCCGCCCGGCGGACGGGGAGAACGGTCCTGGTGGCTCGGCCAGTTGGTCGAGGCGGCCCCGCTCGCGACCTGGCCGGCTCGGCTCGGCGGACGCGGCCCCGAGGAGATCGTCGCCCTGCCGGTGGCGGACGGCTGGCAGAGCGAGCTGCACGCGGCATGGTGCCGCGCGGCGGTACGACAGCGCGACGGCGCGTGGGCGCGGGCGTTGCTGGGAGCGCCCACGGCGCCCGAGGCCGGCGGTCCCGGCGCGGTGTCCCTGGCCGAGCGGGCCAAGCTGCTCGGCACGCTGAAGGCGGGTGAACGGGCCGATTGGGTGGCCGGTTTCATCGCTACGCACGGACTGTCCGAGGCGTTCCAGCTGCTCGGCATGTGCGGGGTGCCGTGGGCGCCGTCGCTCGGACGTGCCGTGGTGGACGCGCTCGACATCGCCCGGGACGCCGGGAGTTATCCGTGGAGCTTCAGCGGCGTCATGGGGCTGGCCGAACGCTGCCTCGACTCCGCGGAGGCAGGCCGCCTCGACGGCCTGCAGGCGATACCGGACGAGTCGGAGGACGCGTCGCCGGGCGCAGGGGGTTACTGGGCGGAGGCGTTCCAACGGCTCGTCACGACACTGCGGTTGCGGGCGGCGATGGCGGAGGAGCTGGGAGCGGGGTAGGACGTGGCGCAGTCGTGGAGCCGCCCGCACCCCACGGCCGCCCAAGAGCCGTTGGGACGGCGCACGGCCCGCACCGACGGAGCGGGCGGCTACGCCTCCGCGTGTTCCCGCACGTTCGCGCGGACCCAGTTCACGATCGACGCCGTCGTGGCGCCGGGCGTGAAGATCTCGGCGACGCCCTTCTCCTTCAGCGGAGCGATGTCCGCCTCGGGGATGATCCCGCCGCCGAAGACCAGGATGTCCGCCGCGTCCCGCTCCCGCAGCAGCGCGATCACGGCGGCGAAGAGCGTGTTGTGCGCACCGGAGAGGATGGACAGCCCGATCGCGTCGGCGTCCTCCTGGATCGCGGTGTCCACGATCTGCTCGGGTGTCTGGTGAAGCCCGGTGTAGATGACCTCCATACCGGCGTCACGCAGGGCCCGCGCGATCACCTTGGCCCCGCGATCGTGGCCGTCGAGCCCCGGCTTGGCCACCACCACGCGGATCGGACCGGCTGCCACACCCATCACTGCCTCCATGAAGCGACTACATCCATCCGTACCGACAAGTACCGCACACTTCGCCGACGCCGTACACAGGAGCACGGCACTCAAAGCCGCACATGGTGCGTGAAGGCCGCAAAGCGCGCACCTTCGCGACACGGAGGTCCCGCACCGCGGCGTCCGGGAAGTGAACGAACGCTATCGCCAGCATCCCGCAACCGGCAGTTTCACGGTGGATACAGAGGGGGAAATCACACGGTGGGACACGTTCGCCGCGCACCGCACCAGGGCGCGGCGGCATCACGCGCACGGAGAGCCGCAGCGAGGGCGGGACGGGGAAGCAGCGGGCGGCCTCGTCGCCGTATCACCGACACCACAGGCCAGACGAGACCCACGGGCAAGACGAAACCCACAGGTCAGACGAGACCCACGGGACACCCCTGGCTCGGATACGGCACGTCGACACACCCATCCGGGTAGACCTCGCAAACATCACGAAACACTGGTGTCACGGCGCTCTAACGAGGGCACACGGGGGACAGAGGCGTCCCTGCGCGTGCCGGACGGAGGTCGGCCCATGAAGGTCACCACGGCAGCACTGCCCCTTCTTCCGCTTTTTCAGCGTCTCCTCCCGGGCTTGCCCGGCCTGCCCGGAATCCCGGGACTGCCGGAACTGGCGAGCCTCCCCGGACGACTGACCGGGCTCTCCCTGACCCTCCTCAAGGCGAGCGCCCTGGAGGTCGCGATCCTCGCCGGGCATCTGCTCCTCTATCCCTCGGGGATCATCCAGGAGCGCCGCCCCGCCCTGACCCTCCCGCCCGTCGGCTCGCGGGCCCCGGAGCCCTCCCCGCCGGCGCCCCGGCTCCCGGCCCCCGCAGGCACGCCGGTCGTCCTGCTGCACGGCTTCATCGACAACCGCTCTGTCTTCCTGCTGCTGCGCCGCAGCCTGGCCCAGCACGGCAGGCACCAGGTCGACTCGCTGAACTACTCCCCCCTGACCTGCGACATACGCACGGCGGCCGAGTTGCTCGGCCGGCACATCGAAGAGATCTGCGAGCGCACCGGCAGCGAGCGGGTCGACGTCGTCGGGCACAGCCTCGGCGGGCTGATCGCGCGGTACTACGTGCAGCGGCTCGGCGGTGACCTGCGGGTCCGGACGCTGGTGACGCTCGGCACCCCGCACTCCGGCACCCGCGTGGTCCCGCTGGCCAACGCGCACCCGATCGTGCGTCAGATGCGCCCCGGGTCGGCGGTGATCGAGGAGTTGTCCCGGCCCACGCCGGGCTGCCGTACGCAGTTCGTCAGCTTCTGGAGCGACCTGGACCGGGTGATGGACCCGCTGGAGACGGCCTGTCTCGACCACCCCGACCTGACCGTGCAGAACGTACGGGTGAGCGGCATCGGCCACCTCGCGCTGCCGGTGCACCCCGCCGTGGCCACGGGGATACGGGAGGCACTGGACACCATCGAGGCGGAGACCGGCACGGAAGCGGATGGACGAGCGGGATCAGGTGGACGAGCGGGAGCGGGCGGACGAGCCGGTGGTCTGACGGTCGCCTGACTCCGAAACAACCCGTTCAGTATCGAACGCGACTCGAACAAAAAGCCAAACTCGTGCCCGCCGTCCCCCAAAACACGGCCGATTGCCCGTTTCCTGCGCCAGCGAAACCTGACGAAGATTGTCGTGCCCGTATACCGCCGGGTACAGTCGCCGCACTGCTCTGGCAGCCCCTGTTGTCGAGGCGAAAGAGAAGTTGGTGAACGACCGTCACCCGTCGGGGACCACGACCACCCCGGCTTCGGCTTCCGACGCCGCATCGGCGCATTACGCGTCGTACGGCACAGGGGAGGCCCAATACGGCGACCTCACCACGTACGGCGGCTACGACACCACTGGTTTTCCGACCACCGGCACCGCCCCCGCGGCCTTCGACGCGGATCCCCTCTTCGGCAGCCTGCCGGGCCACACCACCGGCACCTACGACACGACGGGCTCGTACGGCACCACGGGCGCCTACGACACCAGCCAGTGGTCCGACGGCGGCGGGCAGCCGCACTACGACGCGTACGCCGCCCAGCACCACACCGGCTACGGCTCCGGGACCTACGACGCGACCGCGTGGACGGCCGGATACCAGGAGCCCGCCGGCGTGCAGCCGCAGGCCACGGGCGTCGAGGCCACCGGACAGTGGGACACCGGCGCCTGGACCCAGCCGGCCCAGTCCGGCAGCCCGGCCGACGGGACCCAGCAGTGGGACTGGGGCACGCAGACCTTCGAAACCGGCAGCTTCGAAACCGGCAGCTTCGAGACCGGCGCCTTCACCACCGGCACCCTGGACACCGGCGCTTTCCAGACAGTCGCCTTCGACGAGACGGCCGCCTTCGAGACGACCACCTTCGAAACAGGCGCTTTCGAGACGACCACCTTCGAAGCCAACACCTTCGCCACCGGCACGTTCGACACCGGCGCCTACGACGCCACCCAGTGGAACCCCGACGGCACCACGGCGAACCCGGCGGAGCCCGCAGCAACGCAGGACGCCACCCCGGACATCCTGTCCGCCGGGGACGAACCGGCCCCGCACGAAGGCGAGTTGGCCGCCGCCGGCGAACTCCCCACCGTGACCGCCCTCCTGGACGACCAGGAGGAGATCACCCCGGCCCCCCGCATCCCGGCCGCGCGCGGCGCCTCCCGGGCCGGGGCGCGTTCCCGCCGCCGCCAGCCCGCCAAGCGCTCCGCGCTGCTGACCATCGCCGTGCCGTCGGCCTGCGTGATGAGCGTCGCCGGTATCGCGGCCGCCTCCGTCGGCAGCCTCACCGGCGACGAGGGCACGGAGACCACGGCGGCGGCCGCGGACCCGGGCGGGCAGCAGGCCGCGCCGGTGAAGCCGTCCACGGCCAACAACAAGCTGGACACGCAGCTCACCAGCCTCGCCGCCGGAGCCGACGACTTCGCCGACCGGGCCAGCCGGACGCAGGAGCGCATCGACCTCAAGGCCCAGCAGGCGGCCGAGAAGAAGCGCGCGGCGGAGGAGGCGGCCCGCAAGGAGCGGCTGCGCCCCAAGTTCGCCCTCCCGGTGGCGCAGCACGGCCTCAGCGCGTACTACGGGCAGGCCGGCATCAACTGGATGTCCGTGCACAGCGGCATCGACTTCCCCGTGTCGTACGGGACGACGGTGATGGCCGCGACCGACGGCACGGTCCGTACGCAGTACAACAGCGCGTACGGCAACATGATGATCGTGACGGCGAAGGACGGCACGGAGACGTGGTACTGCCACCTCTCCAGCTACCAGGTCCCCTCCGGTACGACGGTGAAGGCCGGCGACGCGATCGCCTTCTCCGGCAACTCGGGCAACTCGACCGGACCGCACCTGCACTTCGAGGTGCGCCCCGCGGGCGGTTCGGCGATCGACCCGCTCTCGTGGCTGCGCAGCCACGGCCTGAACCCTTAGTGACGCCGTAGCGTCTCAGCCGCCGGCCCGCCCCCGGGGCGTGCGCCGACCGGCCGCGGACCCGAGCCGCAGCCCGGGCCCGCGCGGCCCGTCCCGCACCGTCAGAGCTTCTCCACCGGCGCGTACCGCAGCAGCAGCCGCTTCGGCTTGGGGTCGCCGAAGTCGATGGTGGCCTCGGCGTTGGACCCGGTGCCCTTGACCCCGACGACCGTCCCGAGCCCGAACTGATCGTGCGTGACGCGGTCGCCGACCGCCAGGGACACCGTCGGCTGCTCCGCGCCGGCGGACCGGCGGGTGGCGAAGCCGGACGCGCCCGACGCCGAGGAACGGGAACGGGACGACGACAGCGAGGCCGCCAAGCCCGAGACCGGCGCGGAGGGAGCCGGTCCGTTCGCCCCGGTGCGCTTCCACTCCAGGTGGGGGGCCGGGATCTCCTCCAGGAACCGCGAGGGCGGGTTGTAGGAGGGCTGGCCCCAGGCGCTGCGCAGCGTGGACCGGGTCAGGTAGAGCCGCTCGCGGGCGCGCGTGATGCCGACGTACGCCAGCCGCCGCTCCTCCTCCAGCTCCTTGGCCTGGCCGAGGGCGCGCATGTGCGGGAAGACGCCGTCCTCCATGCCGGTGAGGAAGACGACCGGGAACTCCAGGCCCTTGGCGGTGTGCAGGGTCATCAGGGTGACGACGCCGTCGCCGTCCTCGTCGTCCGGGATCTGGTCGGAGTCCGCGACCAGGGCGACCTTCTCCAGGAAGTCGGCCAGGGTCCCGGCCTCCTCGCCCTCGGCGCGCTCCTGCTCGAACTCCAGGGCGACGGCCGCGAGTTCCTGGAGGTTCTCGATGCGGGTCTCGTCCTGGGGGTCGGTGGAGGCCTGCAACTCGGCGAGGTATCCCGTGCGTTCGAGGATGGCCTCAAGGACGGTCGCCGGTCCGGCGCCGGACTCGACGATGGTGCGCAGGTCCTCCATGAGCGTGTTGAACCGCCTGACGGCGTTGGCGGAGCGCGCCGCCATGCCATACGCCTCGTCGACGCGCTTGAGCGCCTGCGGGAAGCTGATCTTCTCGCGCTGCGACAGGGCGTCGATCATCGCCTCGGCCCGGTCACCGATGCCGCGCTTGGGGACGTTGAGGATCCGGCGCAGCGGCACCGAGTCCTCGGGGTTGGCCAGCACCCGCAGGTAGGCCAGGACGTCCCGGACCTCCTTGCGCTCGTAGAAGCGGACGCCGCCGACGACCTTGTAGGGCAGGCCGGTGCGGATGAAGACCTCTTCGAAGACCCGGGACTGCGCGTTGGTGCGGTAGAAGACGGCGACGTCGCCCGCCTTGGCCTCGCCCGCGTCCGTGAGGCGGTCTATCTCGTCGGCGACGAACTGGGCCTCGTCGTGCTCGGTGTCGGCGACGTACCCGGTGATCTGCGCGCCGGCGCCCTGGTTGGTCCACAGGTTCTTGGGCCGACGGGACTCGTTGCGCTCGATGACCGCGTTGGCGGCGGTGAGGATGGTCTGGGTGGAGCGGTAGTTCTGCTCCAGGAGGATCGTCGTCGCGTTCGGGTAGTCCTCCTCGAACTGGAGGATGTTGCGGATGGTGGCGCCGCGGAAGGCGTAGATCGACTGGTCGGCGTCGCCCACCACGCACAGCTCGGCGGGCGGGACCTCGGCCTCGGGCGGCACGTCGACGGGGTGCTCGGAGGTGCCGACCAGCTCGCGCACCAGGGCGTACTGGGCGTGGTTGGTGTCCTGGTACTCGTCGACCATGACGTGCCGGAAGCGGCGGTGGTAGTGCTCGGCGACGTCCGGGAAGGCGCGGAGCAGGTTGACCGTAGTCATGATCAGGTCGTCGAAGTCGAGGGCGTTGGCCTCGCGCAGCCGCGACTGGTACATGGCGTAGGCCTGGGCGAGGGTCTTCTCGAAGCCGTCGGCGGCCTGCGCGGCGAAGTCCTCCTCGTCGATCAGCTCGTTCTTCAGATTCGAGATCTTGGCGCTGAAGGACTTGGGCGGGAAGCGCTTGGGATCCAGGTCGAGGTCGCGGCAGACCAGTGCCATGAGCCGCTTGGAGTCGGCGGCGTCGTAGATCGAGAAGGACGACGTGAAGCCGAGCCGCTTCGACTCGCGGCGCAGGATGCGCACGCAGGCGCTGTGGAAGGTCATCACCCACATCGCGTTGGCGCGCGGGCCGACGAGCTGCTCGACGCGCTCCTTCATCTCACCGGCGGCCTTGTTGGTGAAGGTGATCGCGAGGATCTGGCCCGGGTGGACACTGCGCTCGGCCAGCAGGTGGGCGATGCGGTGGGTGAGCACGCGGGTCTTGCCGGAGCCGGCGCCGGCCACGATGAGCAGGGGGGAGCCGGAGTGCACCACGGCGGCTCGCTGGTTCTCGTTCAGCCCGTCCAGGAGGGCGGCCGGGTCCAGGGCGGGGCGCGGGGCGCCGTCCCGGTAGTACCGGTCGCGCTCTGGAGGCGCGTCGAACTTCCCGCCGAACAGATCGTGCGGGACCGGCTCCGGTCCGTGATCGTCCTCGGGCGGCGGCGGGGGTTCCTCCTCGTGACCCCGGGGGGTCTGGAGGCTCGCCAGGAAGCTGTCGTCAAAGAGGCTGCTCATCGCTCTCCGAGTCTAGGGCGCCCCACCGACAACCCGGCGCCGCCCCGGAAAATGGCCGGGACACCGCCCACCGGCACGCCCTGCGACGTGGTGCGACACGAAGAGTGACACCCGCGGCCAAGGTCACGAAAATGTATCGGGCATATCACCCACCAACCTTCACAGCGGCCACACGAGTTGGCTACGGTGCGGGCAGGCCGAACGACCCCCTCCGGCGAACCTCGCCGGGCCGCGCGGCCTCCGCCGAGTCCGACGTGCCCGTCACGGCACCCGGAGCCGGGGACCCAACCGAGAACTTGGGGTGAATCGGCCGTACCGCCCTCGACGAGGACGGTCCCGCCGTAGGGCAACCCTTCCGTGCCGCCCGAACCCGACAGCTAACCCGGTAGGCGGAGCACTGGAAGGAGCGCCTCCTTGGCGTCGCACCGCAAGTCGCGCCCCACCGGTTCACGCGTCGCGGGCATACGGGCCCCGGCCATCGCCACGGCGGCCCTCACCTCCGTCGCCCTGCTGTCCCAGACAGCGAACGCCACGCCGTCGGACGACGACAGGCCGAGCCTCGAAGAGGTCGAGAAGAAGGTCGACGACCTCTACCGGCAGGCGGGGTCGGCCACCGAGAAGTACAACGCGGCCAAGGAGAAGACCGCCAAGCAGCGCAAGCGCGTCGACACCCTCCTCGACGACGTGGCCCAGCGCACCCAGAAGCTCAACGAGGCGCGCGAGGAGCTGGGTTCCTTCGCCTCCGCGCAGTACCGCACGGGCACGGCGGTCCCGGAGACGGCGACCTTCCTGCTCGCGGACTCGCCGCAGGAGTACTTCGACCAGAACCAGCTGATGGGCCGGCTCACCGGCCGTCAGAAGATCGCGGTCGACGACTACGTCACGCAGCAGTCCGAGACGATGAAGAAGCGCCGGGAGGCCACCGAGAGCCTGGAGACGCTCACCGGCTCGCAGAAGGACCTGAAGACGGCCAAGTCGACCGTCCAGAAGAAGCTCGCCACCGCGCGTGAGCTGCTGTCGGAGCTGACCGCCGAGGAGAAGGCCCGGCTCGCGGCGATCGAGAAGAAGAAGCAGGAGGCGGCCGCCCGCAAGGCCGCGGAGCTGGCCAAGCAGCAGGCCGAGCAGCAGGCCGAGCAGCAGGCCGAGCAGCAGGCCAAGCAGCAGGCCGAGGAGCGCGAACGGCGGGAGGAGGCCGCGCGGCAGGAGAGCGGCGGCACCTCCTCCGGTTCCTCGGAGTCCTCCGGCACCGGTTCGTCGGGGTCGTCGACGCCGGACTCCTCGTACGGCACCAAGGCCGAGAAGGCGCTCGGCTTCGCCCGCGCCCAGATCGGCAAGCCGTACGTCTGGGGCGCCACCGGCCCCGGCTCCTACGACTGCTCGGGCCTCACCCAGGCCGCCTGGAAGGCCGCGGGGGTGACGCTGCCGCGCGTCACCTACGACCAGGTCAACGCCGGCACGACCGTCCCCGTCTCCCAGGCGCAACCCGGTGACCTGGTCTTCTTCTACGACGACCTCAGCCACGTCGGCCTCTACATCGGCAACGGCATGATGATCCACGCCCCGAAGCCGGGCGCGTACGTGCGCGAGGAGTCGATCTTCTACGACGGCGAGTCGTCGATCCACAGCGTGGTGCGACCCGCCTGACCGGCGCGGCTCTCTAGCATCGGGGGCATGTCGTCAGGCACGTCGTCAGGCACGTCGTCAGGCTTTCCCCCCTCCCCCCTGCGCGCCTGGTGGGCGCAGCGTCCACCGGCGGCCGGGGCCGCGGTGATGGCGACCGGCATCCTGTCGGTCGCCCTGCATATGACGGGACACGAGGTCCTGTCCCGCATCGCCCTGTTCCTGGCCTGCGCCGCCTGGCTGACCCTGGCGGCGAACTTCGTCTACCTGCTGCTGGTCGAACGCCCGCAGTGGCTGACGCGGGCGGGGACGCCGGGCGCGCTCACCGCGGTCGCCGCGACCACCGTGCTCGGCACCCGGTTCTCGCTGCACGGCTGGACGACCCTGGCGGCGGCGCTGCTGGCGCTGGCGGCGCTGCTGTGGCCGGTGCTGCTCCTCCTGGTCGTGCAGCACTGGGGGCGCAGGATGCCGGGGACGGTGTTCCTGGCGTGCGTGGCCACGGAAGGGCTGGCGGTGCTCGGCGCCACGCTGTCCGCGGTCACCTCTACGCCCTGGCTGGCGCACGCGGCGCTGGTGCCGTTCTGGCTGGGGATCGTGCTCTACCTGATCGCGCTGTTCCGCTTCGATCTGCGGCAGGTGGCCCGGGGCTCCGGTGACCACTGGGTGGCGGGCGGAGCGCTCGCCATCTCGGCCCTCGCCGGCGCCAAGCTGCTCGCGGCGGCCGGGACCGGCATGTACCTGTGGAACTACGACGACAGCGCCGTGCTGCACGACGTGACCGTCTTCCTGCTCACCCTCGACCTCGCCTGGTTCGTCGTCCTGCTGGTCGCCGAGATCGTCTGGCCGCGGGTCCGCTACGACGTACGGCGCTGGTCGACGGCCTTCCCGCTCGGCATGACGGCCGCGGCGACGCTGTCCGTGGCCGCCGCGATCGACGTCGCGTGGCTGGACACGCCCGGCCGGGTCCTGCTGTGGATCGCGGTGGTCGGGTGGCTGGCGGTAGCGGCGGGGGCGGTCGCCCAGGCCCGGGCCGGGCTGCGGTCCGCGGGCGCGGACGCCTCCGCCGTCAGGTCCACAGCACCGCGATGAAGATGTTCGCGACCGTCAGCAGGCCCACGAGGCCGAACAGGGGCTTGTCGACCTTCTCGTCGTCGCGCTTCACGTAGACCAGGCCGAGGATCACGATCAGCAGGGCGAGCTTCACGCCCATCTTGACGTTGTCGACGGACTGGTCGTCGGCCTGGTTGAGGCCGATCAGGACGGCGCCGGTGACCAGCATCGTCAGCGCGCCGTGCAGCATCGCGGGGACGAAACGGGCCGTGCCCCGGCCCATCGCCTTCATCTGGGTCAGGAAGCCCCCGAGGAGCGCGGCGATGCCGATGATGTGCAGACCGACGAGGAGGTGGATGAGTACGTCCATGAGGCCGGAGCCTAATGAGAGGCCGGACACGGTCCGACACCGGCCCGGCCACGCCTGAGCCGCCCCGGCGCATATATGCGTCCCATAACAGCTCAGGTCCCTCACCCGCCCCCGATCGGGCAGCTCGGTCATCACCCCGTGTGAAGGCGACGGCCGCCGGACGGGCACGCGGTCATATGCGTACGCGGGCCGATCCGGTACCGCCACTTCCGCGCATCCCGTCACCGGACCGTTACCGAGGCGCCTAGCGTCCTCCCCCAGGCAGCCGGAGCGGACCGGAGCCGACCCGGCACAGGCCGGAGTCGAGTCGTACGGAAGGACGTGGATCGCAGGTGGGAACGCACCGCAGGCCGCGACAGCGCGTGACGGGCGGCGGCAGGGCCCGTACGGCGGCCACCATCACCCTCGCGGGCGCGGCCACCGCGACGGGCCTGGGCGGGACCGGTCACGCCGACCCGCAGCCGACGGCGGCCCAGGTCAGGGCCAAGGTCGACAAGCTGTACCAGCAGGCGGAGGTCGCGACCGAGAAGTACAACGGCGCCAAGGAGAAGGCGGACGCCGCCGAACAGCGTCTGGAGAAGCTGCGGGACCAGGCCGCCCGCAAGGAGGACCGGCTGAACTCGGCCCGGGAGGCGCTGGGATCGGTCGCCGCGGCGCAGTACCGCAGCGGCGGTCTCGACCCGGCCCTGCAGCTCGCGCTCTCCGCCGACCCCGACCGGTACCTCGACGGCGCCGCCTTCGTCGAACGCGCGGGCAGCAGGCAGACGGCCGCCGTGGGCCGGGTGCGCAAGGAGCTGCGGGACATCGAGCGACTGCGTGGCGCCGCCCGCGTCGAGCTGACCTCGCTGACGTCACGCCGGGCCGAGCTGAAACGTCACCGCGAGACCGTCACCGGCAAGCTGGAGACGGCCCGGCGGCTACTGTCCCGGCTGACCGCCGAGGAACGCGCCCGCGTCGGCCAGGGCACGGGTGACCGCGCGTCCCGCTCGTCGGCGGGCGACCGGGAGCCACTGTCTGCCCCGTCCGCCCAGGCCCCCAACTCCCGTGCCGCGGCGGCCGTCGCCTACGCCTACCAGAAGCTCGGCAGCCCCTACGTGTGGGGCGCGACCGGCCCGGACGCCTTCGACTGCTCGGGCCTCACCCAGGCCGCCTACCGCGCCGCCGGCGTCTCCCTGCCCCGCACCACCTACGCCCAGATCGACGCTGGCCGCCGCGTCGCCCGGTCCGAACTCCTCCCAGGCGACCTCGTCTTCTTCTACTCCGGCATCAGCCACGTCGGCATCTACGTCGGCAAGGGACAGATGATCCACGCCCCGAACCCGTCGGCTCCGGTCCGGGTGGCGCCCGTCGACCAGATGCCGTTCGCGGGTGCGGCGCGGGTGGTGTGACGGCTTGACGGCGACGGTCGCGGGCGGCCAGAGCGGCTTCGCGGGCGAGGACGACGGCTCGGGGGACGTGGGCCGACACGCCCTTCTGCACGCCGTGCTCGGCATCGCCGCGCAGCGCGACCGTCCGAAAGCCCTGGCACAGGCCACCGACGAAGGCCACGGGGCGCCCCGGTGCACCGCACTCAGTGCACTCCGGCATGAGACGGCCGACGAGGCGGGTTCCGGGGGCGTCCGGCTGCAAATCGACCTGGTTCGAACTTGTGTACCTGCCGCACGGTCGGCATGAGGAGTTGCTGTGACGCGACGCGTAGGCGGGCGTTGAACACGGGGACTCAGACAGGGGAGGTGAACCTCATGAGCGAGCTCTATCGTTTCGAGATCGAGCCGGAGGTGCGCGCATGGCTGCAGGGCCTCAGTAACCACGATTTCAAGCGCGTCGCCGAAGTGGCCGGCCTGCTGGCGGAACTGGGGCCAGAGCTCGGTGGGCCATGGTCCGATCACCTTGAGGGGCCACTGCGTGAGCTGCGGCTCCGCTTCCGGGATGTCGCCCCGCGCATCACGTACTGGATGGCCCCCAACCGCACCGTCGTACTACTGACCGTCTTCCGGAAGACGAAGCAACACGATCAGGCACAGATCGACAGGGCCGTACGTGCCCAGAAGATCTGCGAGGCCGAGCATTATGGACTGGTGACAGACGTGTTCACGAGGGAGGCATGATGACGGGCCAGCATGCACGCTGGGACCCATCGGGCGCCGAAACCGACGACCCCGAGCGGATCGCCATCCGGGAGGCGCTGGTTTTTGGCAAGGCCCTGTACGACCGCCGCACGGCCCTGGGCCTGACCTCGGTGGAGTTGGCCGAGCGAGCGGGGATGACTCAGGACGAGATCGAGTGCATCGAAGAGGGCGGAACCGAGCCCACCGTTGGCCTCTTGCGTACTCTGGCTGCCGCCCTGGACGCGGATGTCAAGCTGACGGCCGGGCACGACCTCGGTTCGCTGTGGTTCGAGGCGCACGCCGCGTGATCACGGCTCGCGTTCGGACTCCCCTACGTGTGGGGCGCGACCGGTGCGGACGCCTTCGACTGCTCGGGCCTCACCCAGGCCGCCTACCGCGCCGCCGGAGTCTCCCTGCCCCGCACCACCTACGCCCAGATCGACGCGGGCCGCCGCGTCGCCCGGTCCGAACTCCTCCCCGGCAACCTGGCCTTCTTCTACTCCGGCATCAGCCACGTCGGCGTCTACATCGGCAAGGGCCAGATGATCCACGCCCCCAACCCGTCGGCACCGGTCCGGGTGGCGCCCGTCGACCAGATGCCGTTCGCGGGGCGGCGCGAGTGGCGTGACGGCCCGTTCGTTTCAGGCGCCGGTACGGGCGTGCGTGACGAAGGCGGTCCAGGCGGCTCCGGCGACCGCGAAACGGGGGCTCTGGGGGCCGAGCTTCGAGTCCCGGACGTGAATGGTGTGGGGGCAGGGGGCGACTTCGAGGCAGTTGCCACCCTGGCTGTCGCTGTGGCTGGACTTACGCCAGTCGAGGGCGACTTCGAGGCAGTTGCTGCCTTCACTGTCGCTGTAGCTGGATTTGAACCATCTCAGGCGGTCACTCACTGCCCCTCCGCCACCCCCTCCGATGAATTCGGCAGACTCCTCAACACTGAGAGCGTGCATGCGGATCATGTCATGCTTGCGTGACAGTTCACTGACCTTGCCAGGATTGACGTATAGAGCACTCGTTCCCTGCCCCTCAGCAAAGGCATAGAGCTCATGCTCCTCGGTCTCCAGCAGGACGCTCGGGCCATTGAGGGCAACTCCCCCGCAGCGGCCGAACGGCAAGATCTGGATCGACACGTTGCGAAGCAGACCGACCTCCAGCAGGTGCCGCAACTGCTGGCGCATGACGTCCTCTCCGCCTACACCGGTATGTAGCGCAGCTTCGTAGACAAGGAAGCCGTACATCACGCCGAACTTGCGCCGGATCGCATCTGCCCTTCGCAGCCTGGCGGCGACGCGCTCGTTCACTGTCTCGTCATCAAGGGGCGGACAACTGCCGCCGATCAGCGCCTGCGCGTACTCCTCCGTCTGCAGCAACCCGGGAATGAGCAGCGGCTCGTAGCACGAGAAGCCGATGGCCTCGGCCTCGATGGCCATGAACTCCTGCGACCGCGCCGGGAACGGCTCCGGCTTCAGATACTCCTGCGCCGCGACCAGCTTGCCGCCCGCCCCGCAGACCTGGTCCGCGACCTGCAACAGCCGCAACGTGGGCCGACGGCGGCCGTTCTCCATCGACTTGACGTACTCGTAATCGTACCCGGCCTCCTTGGCCAACGCGTCCCGGCCGACACCCGCGTCCGTACGCCACATCTTGATCTGGCTGCCGCAGTACCGCCACGCGATCGGTGGCTGGGAGTTCACCTCGGTCGACACGCGCACCTCCGCCGGGACCACGCAGGGTACAACCACCCGCTGTACGCGCTCCGTTACTCGTGAGGCTACGCGCCGGCCGCGACGGTGTTCTCGCCAACCGCGAAACACCGACGCAAGGGATGAACAGCGCATGCACACCCCGTGGCCGCCGCTGCCTACGACAGCGCCCCCGAAACATCGAGTGGCGGCTACGGCGTCACGCGCGCAGCGTGGGCCCGGCACGGGCCCTGTTCCGCGAACAGGCGGCCTCCTGGGAGCTGCCACAGGACTTGAATCCTCCCCCCCCTGAAGGGAAGGGGATTCCTGGCTCAGGCTGCGCCTGGAGCGGCGCTTCAGGAGGTCTTGTGCCATCGGCACCAGCCGGGTTGAGACCAGCCCGGACGAGCATGACGCGTGCGGAGTTCTTGTCCCGTGGGGACGCGGTTCCGCAGGCGGTGCAGGTGTAGGTGCGCTCACCCAGCGGCAGTGCGTGCTTGGCTCTCGCTCCGCACTGCGCGCAGTCCATCGTGGTGTACGCGGGTGGACCAGGCGGATGTCCCGCCCGTGTTTGCGGCCCATCTCGATCAGGGCGGCCTTGGTGGCGCCGATGGCGGCGTCGGCGGCTTTGCGGGCCATCGTGGACTTGGCCAGGAACTTCGGGCGGAAGTCCTCGACCGCGATGGAATCGTGGTCCCGGACGGCCTTCTTGGCCCACTTGCGGCCGGTGTCCGCACGCTGCCTCGCCACCTTCTTGTGGGCATTCGCCCGCAGCTTCTTCGCCGCACGGTAGCCCCTCGACCCGGGTCGGGGATGTACACCCGCTTCACCGGCTTTGGCAGGCAAGTGCGCGATTCCTGGATCTCCCGGGCAAGGCGCGAACGCCCTCCAGGGGTCAGAATCACTTCCCCGTCAACTCCTGCGGTGTTGCGGCCAGCATTCTGCTGCGTGACTCGCCGCACACTTACGAGCGTGTTGCTTCTCGATCGCAGCATGAGCTTTTGCAGGTTGCGGACCTTCTTCAGGTCTCCATCCTGCGACGCCTTGAAGATCCGTTGGCGGAGTCGTCGTACGGCCCGCTCTTCCCTGGCCCAGCTAATGCTGTGCCAGTCCCGGGAATCGTCTTCCGGTCCGTTCGACACCCCTTGCGGGTTGTCGCCCAACTTGCCCTTCAGTTCCGATCCCTCCCCGTCTTCTCTTCAAAGTTCCACCAGATCCACGTCAGCTCCCTTTCGGGCCGGACATCAGCCCGTACCCGACGGGTTATGCCGGTGACATCAGAGCCTGTCACCCGGTTTTCCCCCGGCCTTTCGACCTGTCGGCCTTTGCTTCTTGGATCCTCCTACTCCCGCTGCGCCATCAACTTCCCTCACAGGTTGCCTACTGCCTTCGCAGAGCACATCGGGGTTTCCACGTTCCGCACTCCCAGATACGACGTAGCAGGGTGCCCCCTCTACCCCGAGCTCGGCGGTGTCCTTCTCTCCGTGTACCTATTCACGTCGAGCGCCTGGCGCTCTTCCACGCCTAGAGCCTGTCGTCCCGTCTTGCTCTCGCCTATCGGAACGTCCGTTTCACGGGGCATAACCAGGGGTTCGCTCGTGCTCACCCATCTCCGCCTTCCCCTTGCCTGTCAACCCTCAGCGAATAGGGTTCCCTTGGGCGTTTCCCCCGGCTTCGCACCCCGCCGTTACCGGCGACGCACGCGGGGGTGGGGACTGACCTTGGACACTGGTCTGGGACCTGTCCCTACTGTTCCTCTCTCTGCGGGACGATCCACTGGGTTGGTGCGACCTCGTGTCGCACTACGTGTACCGGGCATGCCTGACCCCCGCACCCACATCCGCCCCCGCCTCCGCCATCTCACCCCCCTTCACAGCCGCGGCCAGGAACCGTGCCGTCCCGACCCCCGCGAAGGACCATACGTACGACAGCCGCACAAACACCCCCGATCCCGCAACCGCCACCCCCACAATGGACCACAGGCACAAGTGTTCACATCACCCCAGCGGCACGGCAGTGACAGCGCTATGGGCGCTCCGCGCCCTGGACCGGATTCGGGGGCGCGCCGCGGCGCGCCACCCCGCGGGGCTTTGAGCCCCCCGGGTACCCCCGCGCCGCCACCCCAC
>NZ_JBHXNW010000072.1:0-10858 GCF_042717365.1 Streptomyces sp. NPDC058534 | reverse complement strand
TTTTTTAAAAACCCCCCCAAACCCCCCCGGGGCCGGGCCTGCCACCGGGGGGGGCCCCCCCCCCCCCGGGCCCCCCCCGGGCCCCCCCCCCCCCCCCCGACACCCGGATGCGATTTCTCCCCGGCGTGAACGCCGGAGCCTCCTCGCAAGATTCAGGTGAAGGCCGAGCCGGCGTGCCTCAGGCGGAGTCGGGTGAAGGCGGTGGGACTGGGGCGGTACGGGAGGAACTCCTTGATGCGCTGCGCACACTCGCGGGGGCTTGCCGTGCTGGTGTCGCACTCCAGGTCGTAGTCACCGTGGCTGTGCACCAGGTCGTACTGGTACGCCGCGAGGCCCGAAGGGCGGTCGCCCCGGGCCAGCTCGCGGCGGATCAGTTCGTCCAGCGGGCAGTGGACACCCACGAACAGTACGTCCTCGGCACGCAGCACCCTCAGACAGTCGAGCAGCCGCCACGGCTCACTGAGCACATGGTCGACCACGATGTCGTTGCCTGCCTCGGCCATGGCCGCGATGGAGCGGTGGAAACCCATCCTCGTCCGCCGCAAGGCGGCGTCGAGCTCCTCGGCCGCGAGGTCTCGCTTGGTCCGCATCGCGTTGAAGCCATCGACCGCCATGTGGAAGAAGACACCGTCGTTCAGGATCGCCAGAAGCTCCTGAGCGATGCTCGACTTCCCCGAGCTGGAGGTGCCGTTGAGAAAGATGATCCGGCCAGATGCCATGCACGCATGGTCACACCAGCCGCCGGGCCGTGGCCCACCGGGTCAGCTCGTGGCGGTTGGACAGCTGGAGCTTGCGGAGGACCGCCGAGACGTGGGACTCGACCGTCTTCACCGAGATGTACAGCTGCTTGGCGATCTCCTTGTACGCGTAGCCCCGGGCGATCAGGCGCAGCACCTCGCGCTCGCGCTGGGTGAGGCGGTCCAGGTCCTCGTCGACCGGCGGGGCGTCGGTGGAGGCGAACGCGTCCAGGACGAAGCCGGCCAGGCGCGGGGAGAAGACGGCGTCGCCCTCCTGAACGCGGAAGACGGAGTTCACCAGGTCGGTGCCGGTGATCGTCTTGGTCACGTAGCCGCGGGCGCCGCCGCGGATCACGCCGATCACGTCCTCGGCCGCGTCCGAGACGGAGAGGGCGAGGAAGCGGACGGGGCGCTCGGTGTCGCTCATCAGGGGGGCGCAGCGGCGCAGGACTTCGACGCCACCGCCGCCCGGGAGGTGGACGTCGAGCAGCACGACCTCGGGGCGGGTCGCGGTGATCACCGTGACGGCCTGGTCGACGTCGGCGGCCTCGCCGACGACCTCGACGCCGGTCTGCGCGGTCTGGCCGATCTCGGCCTGGACGCCGGTGCGGAACATGCGGTGGTCGTCGACGAGCACCACGCGCACGCGCCGCTCCCCCGCGGTGCCGCCGGCCGGCTGCGCGGGCTCGGCCGCCTCGTCCGCTCCCGCCGTCCCGTTCCCCTCGGTCGGGTCGCTCATGACGTCTTCTCCGCCCTCTCCATTTCCAGTTCGACCTCCGTGCCGCCGTCCGGCACCGCGCGCAGTCGCGCCGTGCCGCCGTTGCGCTCCATGCGGCCGATGATCGATTCTCTGACGCCCATGCGGTCGGCGGGTATCGAGTCGAGGTCGAAGCCGGGGCCGCGGTCCCGGACGGACACGAAGACCGTCCTGCCCTCGACTTCGGCGAAGACCTGCACGGCGCCGCCCTCGCCACCGTACTTGGCCGCGTTCACCATCGCCTCGCGTGCGGCCTGCATCTGTGCGCCGATTCTGTCGTCGAGCGGGCAGTCGCCCACGACCACGACCTCGATGGGGACTCCGTGCTTGTCCTCGACCTCGGCGGCATTGCGCTTCACGGCCTCGGCGAGGGTGGTGGGCTCGTCGTCCTCGTCTTTTCCGTTGCCCTCCGGCTTGTAGAGCCAGGAGCGCAGGTCGCGCTCCTGGGCGCGGGCGAGGCGGCGCACCTCGCCCGCGTTCTCCGCGTTGCGCTGGATCAGGGTCAGGGTGTGCAGCACCGAGTCGTGGACGTGGGCGGCGACCTCGGCGCGTTCCTGCGCGCGGATGCGCATCAGCCGCTCCTCGGAGAGGTCCTGCGTCATCCGCACCAGGTAGGGACCGGCGAGGAGCGTGATGCCGACGAGGACGGCGAGGGCGGCCTGGAGGACGGAACCGAGGTGGGCGGCGGAGCCCTGGAGGACGAAGATGCCGGTGACACCCGCCGTCACCAGCAGGACGCCGCCCACCGAGCGCAGCAGGGTGACGGTGCGCCGGTGGCGTCCCACCTCCGCCCAGCGGGCCCGGCGCGCGTTGTCCGCCTGGCGCCAGACGAGGGCGACGCCGGCGCCGACGAGCACGGTCGGCCAGAGGTAGACCCGGGCCCCGCCGCCGAGGTCGACGTTGCCCACGAAGACCAGGGCGACGACGACCATGAGGAGCAGGGCGACGATCTGGCCCTTGTCCGGCTTGCGGGCGACGAGTCTGCGGCGGCCGTCGGGCGAGGTCTCGGCGGTGACGAGGGACGGCGGCTTCTGGGCGTCGACGCCGCCGACGCCCAACGGCACGAAGAACCAGAAGGCCGCGTACAGCAGCGCGCCCAGTCCGTCGGCCATGAACAGGCCGACGAAGACGAACCGCACCCAGATGACGGGCAACCCGAGATGACCGGCCAGCCCCCGCGCCACGCCACCCAGCCAGCGTCCGTCGCTGCTGCGGTAGAGCTTGCGCGGCGGCCGCGGTTCGACGAGGGGTGCTGCTGCGGCTTCCGGCATGACTCTGATGGTCACACGGGTGCGGGAGGCGGAGCATCAGGGTCGGCCCCCGATACTCCCCTGATCTTCGGGCCGCCGCTGCCTCGAACGCTCCCCGGGCCCCATGTCAGGGCCGAAATCAGGGTCCGACCAGGGTCGAACCGACTGCCGTCCGGACGCCGCGCCCGTCACCATGGACTCATGACAGATCACGAGCACGCCGCGACGGGTCCGGGACCCGGCTCCGGCCCGCGCCCTCCACGGGGTGCCGGGCCGCAGGATGCCGCGCCCGCCGCGGATGCCACGGGTGCCGCGACCGACCCGGGCGCGGGCGGCGTCCCCGGGCCGCCGCACAAGTTCCGGCGCGACCGGCAGCACCGGACGCTCGCCGGGGTCTGCGCCGGCCTCGGCCGGCAGTGCGACCTGGATCCGGTGATCTTCCGCATCACCCTCGCGGTGCTCTCCGCGACCGGCGGCATCGGCCTCATCTTCTACGGCTTCGCCTGGCTCTTCGTCCCCGCCGACGACGAGGACGAGAACGAGGTGCGCAAGCTGCTGACCGGCCGGGTCGACGGTCAGGCCCTGGCCGCGGTGCTCTTCGCCCTGGTCGGCTGCGGAGTCTTCCTGACCATGCTGAACAACGGCGGGGTGCTCACCTTCGCCGTCGTCCTCTCCCTCCTCCTCGCGGGCGCCGGGTACTGGTCGCGGGTGCGGAGGACTCCCGCCCCCGACCCGATGGCCGCGCAGGCCGTCGCGGACGCCCCGCCGGAGGCGCAGGCGCCCCCGATCATGTTCACCTGGCCCTCGTGGTGGCGGGACCCCATAGTCAAGGACGGCACCCATGACGGCGGTACGGGCTATCTGTGGGGTCCGCCGGGCTCCGACGAGCGCGACATCGCCGCGGCCGTCAACATCGGCCGCGGCGCCCCGCACCGGGGCGGCCACACCCCGCCGGGTGATCGGCGTTCCCGGTCCCCGCGGGCGGGCGGCCCGCGTGGCATCGGCGGCTGGGTGTTCCTCCTCGCCCTGCTCGCCGGCTTCCTCGGCACCCGGCTGACCTGGGACGACCAGCCGCTCGGCACCAGTCTCCAGACCGGACTGGCATGCGCCCTCGCCGTTTTCGGCCTCGGTATCGCGGTCAGCGCCTTCCTGGGGCGCACGGGAGCCGGTTCGGTCTTCCTGGCGATCATCACGGCGGGGCTGCTCGCCGGGTCGGCGGCCGTGCCGAAGGACGTGGGCACCGAGTGGACCCGGACCACCTGGAAGCCGACGGCGGTGACCGACGTACGCGAGCAGTACGAGGTCGGGGCGGGCAGCGGCATCCTCGACCTCTCCCGGCTCGACCTGGCCGACGGGCAGACGGTGACCACCCTCGCCAATGTGGGCGTGGGCCGAATAAAGGTCGTCGTGCCGCAGGACGTGACCGTGCGGCTCAGCGTCGAGGTGGGCGTCGGCGACATCCAGCTGCCCGGCGACGACGAGAAGGACGTGGACGTGGCACCGGGCAAGCACAAGGAGATCACCCTGGCCCCCACCGCGGGCGCCAAGGACGGGGGCACGCTGGACCTCAACCTTCAGATCGGCCTCGGACAGGCGGAGGTGGCCCGTGCTGCGTCATAGGTTCCAGCCCGGACGGCTTGTGGCCGGCCTCTTCCTGATGCTGGCCGGCGTCATCTACGCCGGTGACGCGGGCGGGCTGTGGGAGACGCCGTGGTTCGTGATGATCCCGCTCGTCGTGGGCGGGCTCTGCCTCGCGGGAGCGGTCGGGGTCCTGGCCCGCTCCGTGCACCGGCGCCGCGGAGCGCTCCGCGGCGCTGGCCACCCGGCCGAAGCCCGGACGGACCTCCCCGGCTGACGGCCCACGGAGCGCCGGTGGTCCCTGAAGAGGAGGCTAATAATTGCGGGAGCCTCCCTGGCCTCGTCCACGCCGTCGGCCCCTGATCACGGCATCCAGCGACCAGTAGGGTGCCCCGGCCAGCACCAGAGGTACCCAGCAAAACATGTACGGGAGATCATTGCCGTAGTAGTAAGGATCGGAGGCCCAGCTGACGGTCAGCCACAGGCTGAGGGAGATCAGCGCGCCGCCGAGCGCGGCCAGGCGGGTGAGCAGGCCGAGCAGGGTGCCGATGCCGACGGCCAGTTCTCCCAGGGCGATGGCGTAGCCGAAGCCGGACGGGCTCTTCAGGGCCATGTCGACCAGCGCGGGGATGGCCGAGGAGTCCCGGACGGTGCGCATCATGTCGCCGACGGAACCGGCGCCCGAGTCCTTCATGAAGGCGCTGTCGGTGAGCTTGTCAAGGCCCGCGTAGATGAAGGTGACGCCGAGGAAGATCCGCAGGGGCAGGAGGGCGTACCGGGCGGCGTTGTCCCGCCAGTCCCCGCCGTTCTGCCGGGAGGAGTACACATCGCCCCGCATACCGTGAGTCATCACTGCCAGCCGCCTCTCGCCGCGCATGCCGAGACCCCCCACCAGACCATACGTACGACACGTGGGCCCCGCTCAACCCTCCCGCAACCGTTTCTTGCTGTCGGTTTCGACAGGTTGGTGTCGGCCGGTAGCGTCGCCCGGCGGGGATCAGTCCGTGACGTCGATCGCGTACCGGTTGGTCTCGGCTCCGGCGCCGGTGACCACCTGGACGTCGACCCGGCCAGGTTCCACGTCGGCCGGTACGGGGACGGTCAGCGCGTCGTCCGTGGGGCTGCTGAAGCCGCCCGTCACGGGGACCAGGGGGACGTGGACGTTGACCGCGCCGATGCGGACGACCATGCGGGACAGGCGGTCCGCGCGCTGGGCGCCCGGGGGTACGAATCCGGCGCCGCGGATCTCGATGTCGTCGCCGGTGCGGATCGGCGCGTCCAGGTCACCGGCCTCGCGTGCCCGGACGACGGAGAGGATCACCGGCCGGCCGCCCTCGGCGTACTTGCCGGCCACGTAGGTCGCCGCCGACACCAGCACCACCACCGCGAGCCCCCACGGCAGGTCGGGGAGCTGTTCCGGGCGCCGGGCCAGCCGTACCGCGGCGAAGGCCAGGGCGGCGGCGCTGATCACGACGTACTGGATGTCGGCGAAGGTCCCGCGGCCCGCGTCGTCCGTCAGGAGGTCGGACGCGCGCGGGCGGTCCGCGCGTACCTTCTGGAGGCGTTGGCCCAGTTCCCGCAGGCCGACCACGCGGCGCACCAGGACGGCGATGCCGCACACCACCGCGAGCACGGTCACCGTACCGGTGGCGCGGCCGAGTTCGAGGCCGGAGATCAGCGCGTCGCGCCGGTCGTGGCCCGAGGCGACCGCCAGTTGTCCGGCCAGCACCAGCACCGCGTAGGCGACGAGGAGGACCCAGGCGGCCGCCACGGCACGGGAGGTGGAGAGGCGGTTGTCCTCTCCGATGACCGGGGCCAGCGCTCCGCCCCGCGTCCGGTGGAACCACGAGGCCGCCGTCAGCGCCCCGGCCACCACCAGCGCGGCGGCGAGTCCGGCCGTGCGCGCCGCCGTCCAGCCGGCGCCGATCGCGGTGAGGGACTGGCCGAGCAGCAGCAGGACGACCGCCGCCCACACGGCCGCCACGGTGCGCCGGCCCAGGCCCGCGAGCCAGGCGTCACCCTCGGCGCGACCGCGTTGGGCGACGAGTTCCGCGGACTGGGTGAGTTCCTCCGAGACCCACTGGCGGGAGGCGGAGGCCGAGTGGGCCACGGCGGCCGGCAGCCCCTGCCCGGCCGCGAACTCGTCCCGCCGCCGCAGGAACGCGGCGACCGCCCGGCGGTGCCCCTCCCGGGCGCCGTGCGGGCAGTCCCCGCAGGTGCAGCCGCCGCCGTGCGCCGCCTCGATCGCGTCCTTGTCCGAGCCGCTCCCGCGTCTCGCCTCCTGCACCGCCACGCCCGACGCCCGCCTTCCCGCACCCCTGCGAAAGAACATCCGTGAAAGAGAATCCGTGAGAGAACATCCGTGAAAGAACCCCTGTGCCCCCAAGTCCCCTGGGGCGACAGCGAATTGTGCCGTACACCGCCCCCCGCGCGCCGGGCGGCCCCGGTCCCTCGTGCTCAGCAGGGGTGACTCTCGGGGCACCGCCTTGACGCGGTCGCGAGAAGGCGTCAGTCGTACAGGTCCGGCTCGCTCCGGCTGATCTCCTGCCACAGGGGCTGGTAGTTGATCCACGCCACCAGGTCGCCGCCGAGCTGCTCCCGGGTCGCGACCGCCTGGCGGTGGTCGATCAGCACCGGGCGTCCCGCCGCCCGGGCCGTCAGCTGCACCTGGCAGGACCGCTCCAGTGACAGGAACCACCAGGCCGCCGCGTCCACCGAGTCGCCCACCGTCAGCAGGCCGTGGTTGCGCAGCACGAGCGCCTTGCCGGAGCCGAGCACCCGGGCGATGCGCCGCCCCTCCTCGGCGTCGACGGCGACGCCCGAGTAGGAGTCGTACAGCGCGTGGTCCTCGTAGAAGGCGCAGCTCTCCTGGGTGATCGGGTCGAGCAGGTCGCCGAGGGCCGACAGCGCGCGCCCGTGCACCGAGTGGCAGTGGGCGACCGCGACGACGTCGGGCCGGGCGGCATGGACCTGGGAGTGCACGGTGAAGGCGGCCTGGTTCACGTGGTGGCCGCCCTGCACCACCTGGCCGTCGGAGTTGGCCAGAACCAGGTCGCTCACCGTGATGTGCGCGAAGGGCATGCCGAACGGATTGACCCAGAAGCAGTCGGTGTACTCGGGATCGCGGGCGGTGATGTGGCCGGAGACGCCGTCCTCGAAGCCGTACCGGCCGAAGAGGCGCAGCGCGCCCGCGAGCCGTTCCTTGCGGTGCCGGCGTTCGTCCTCGACCGAGTCGTGCATCGGCGGCATCGCGAACCGCAGCTTGTCGGTGGGCAGCGGCGGGGGTGGAGTGGCCCCGGGCGTCCCGTGCATGTGTCCTCTGTCCTCCGGCATGTCCTCCGGCACTGGAATTGCCTTACGTGCCGGAAGTTACCGGGGGTGCGGCCGGTGCGACAGATCCGGGCGCGATACTCGACACAGGGTGTCGGCTTTCGGCCGCACACTCGGCGTATGACCTCAAGCACGTCATCGGGTGCGCCCTCGGCCACCCCCACGAACTGGGCCGGTTTCGTCACCGCCGAACCCGCTCTGGCCGCCACCGTCGAGGCGCGCTTCGGCGCGTACACGCACCATGTCCTCGCCACCCTCCGCAAGGACGGCTCGCCCCGCACGACCGGCCTGGAGGTGCGGTTCCTGGACGGGGAGCTGTGGCTCGGCATGATGCCGGGGTCGCTGAAGGCGCTCGACCTGCGCCGCGACCCGCGCTTCGCGTTGCAGGCGAACCCGGGGGACGGCACCGGCATGGGCGGCGGGGACGTCCGGATCGGCGGCCGGGCGGTGGAGGCCGAGGACGCCGCGACCCGGGCCCGGTACGTGAAAGAGGTGGAACCGCCGGAGCCGTTCCACCTCTTCCGTACCGAGCTGACGGAGGTCGTGCGGACCCGCGTCGAGGACGACGCGTATCTCGTCGTTCAGATCTGGCAGCCCGGAAAGCCGCTGCGCGCCGTCAGGCGCGCATAGAGCCCGTCCCGGGCGTCACTCCCACTCGATGGTGCCCGGCGGCTTCGACGTCACGTCGAGGACCACGCGGTTGACGTCCTTGACCTCGTTGGTGATCCGGGTCGAGATCTTGGAGAGCACGTCGTACGGCAGCCGGGACCAGTCGGCGGTCATGGCGTCCTCGGACGAGACGGGCCGCAGCACGATCGGGTGGCCGTAGGTGCGGCCGTCGCCCTGGACGCCGACGGAGCGGACGTCCGCGAGCAGCACCACGGGGCACTGCCAGATCTCGCGGTCGAGGCCGGCCGCGGTCAGCTCCTCGCGGGCGATGGCGTCGGCCTCGCGGAGCAGGTCGAGCCGCTCCTTGGTGACGTCGCCGACGATGCGGATGCCGAGGCCGGGGCCGGGGAAGGGCTGGCGGTGGACGATCTCCTCCGGGAGGCCCAGTTCCTGGCCGACCATCCGGACCTCGTCCTTGAACAGCTTGCGCAGCGGCTCGACCAGCTGGAACTCGAGGTCCTCGGGGAGCCCGCCGACGTTGTGGTGGGACTTGATGTTCGCCGTGCCGGTGCCGCCGCCGGACTCGACGACGTCCGGGTAGAGGGTGCCCTGCACCAGGAACTCGACCGCGGGGCCCTGGTCGGCGATGATCTCGGCCTGCGCCTGCTCGAAGACGCGGATGAACTCGCGGCCGATGATCTTCCGCTTCTCCTCGGGGTCGGAGACCCCGGCCAGCGCGGCCAGGAACCGCTCGCTGGCGTCCACGACCTTGAGCTGCACGCCGGTCGCGGCGACGAAGTCCTTCTCGACCTGCTCGGTCTCGCCCTTGCGCATGAGGCCGTGGTCGACGTAGACGCAGGTCAGCTGGGAGCCGATGGCCTTCTGGACGAGGGCGGCGGCGACGGCGGAGTCCACGCCGCCGGACAGGCCGCAGATGGCGCGCCGGTCGCCGACCTGCTCGCGGATGATCGCGACCTGCTCCTCGATCACGTTGCCCATGGTCCAGTCGGGGGTGAGGCCCGCGCCGCGGTACAGGAAGTGCTCCAGCACCTGCTGACCGTGCGTGGAGTGCATGACCTCGGGGTGGTACTGGACGCCGTAGAGCTGCTTCTCGTCGTTCTCGAAGGCGGCGACCGGGACGACGTCCGTGGAGCCGGTGACGGTGAAGCCCTCGGGGGCGGCGGAGCAGGCGTCGCCGTGCGACATCCACACGGCCTGCTCGGCCGGGGTGCCCTCGAAGAGGGTGGAGGACGGCCTGGAGACGGACAGCTCGGTGCGGCCGTACTCACGGGCGCCGGAGTTGTCGACGGTGCCGCCGAGGGTCTGCGCCATCAGCTGGAAGCCGTAGCACATGCCGAAGACGGGGACGCCGGCCTCGAACAGGGAGCGGTCGAGGGTCGGGGCGCCCGGCTCGTACACCGACGAGGGGCCGCCGGAGAGGATGATGGCCGCCGGGTTCTTGGCGAGCATCTCCGCGACCGGCATGGAGCTGGGCACGATCTCGCTGTAGACCCGCGCCTCGCGGACACGACGGGCGATGAGCTGGGCGTACTGCGCACCGAAGTCGACGACCAGGACGGTGTCGGGGGCGGCGGCAGCGGGAGTCGCTGATGACACGGGGTGCCTTCCGGCGGTCGGGCGGGGGTCTTGTGCTGCCGATTCTACCGAGGCGGGCGGGTGGCCCGTCCCGGCCCGGTGCGCGACCCGGTGTGCGACCCGACGTGCGGCCCGACGTGCGGCCCGATGTACGGCCCGGCTTGGACACCGTCCGTCCTCGCGGGCATACTGACGCCATGCTCACGCACCAGGTCTTCCTGTTTACCTATGGCAACCGGCCCACCGGCTGCCATGGTCGTGCTGCTTGAGCAACTGACAAGCGACTTCCCAGGCGCCCCGGGCCGACAAGGTCCGGGGCGCCTGGCGTTTGCGGACCCTGCCGGTCCGGGGCACCGCCACCCATCGGCGAGGAGCCACCGACATGACCGTCACCACAGCAGCCGAGTCCGTCACCGCGGCGGACAAGACCGGCGCGCGCACCACCGAGGCCGCCGACGTGATCACCGGCGCCCGGGAGCGCATCGACGCCCTGGACGACCGGATCATCGGCCTCATCCAGGAACGGATGGCGGTCTCCGCCGTCATCCAGGAGGCGCGGATCACCTCCGGCGGCCGGCGGGTGAACCTCTCCCGCGAGATGGAGGTCCTCGACCACTACCGTTCGGCGCTGGGCAAGCCGGGGACGGCGCTGGCGATGACGATGCTGGAGCTGTGCCGCGGGCGGGTCTGAGGGTCGTATCCGACGTCGTGTCCGACGTCGTATCTGAGTTCGGGCACCGTCTCACCCGTACGGCACGTGACCGCGGCGCGAGTGGCTTCGTTGTCCCGGTGTCCGTGTCAGCCAGGGGCGGGCCCGAGAGAACCACGCGTGGCTCGCTGGAGCGATGAGACGTACGGATCGTGCCGTACGTCGTGGGACCTCGCTCCAGACAAGTGACCGGACGGCAGGGGACAGCAGCCCGGTCACCCAAGAGAACGGCCGGCTCCGGGGACGCCCGGGGCCGGCCGTCGGAACGGCCTTCAAGACCACATGGCGGCGC
>NZ_JBHXNW010000071.1:19628-48000 GCF_042717365.1 Streptomyces sp. NPDC058534 | reverse complement strand
TCAAAACGCGCACCCCCTACGACGAAGCGACCGCCTGGTCACACCATGCCCACGCCCCTACACCTTGACCTCAAACGACATGGGGTGTCTGACCGGGCAGGCCGGCTGACGGGCCGCCAATTGTCAGTGGCGACCGGTTTACTGGACGGCATGGACATCGCACGGCACATCGCCCTCATCGACGAGCTGTGCCACCGCCCCTTCCCGGCGGGGCACGGCCCGTCGGACGAGGGCACCGGGGCTCCCGGTCACTGCACGGCGGTGCTGGAGACCAGTCACGGCCTGCGCGGCGGGTGCCCGGGGGAGCGGGCGGTGACGGTGGAGCAGTACGAGAAGGACCGGGACGCCCTCCATGAGCGGCTCGCCGCCCGCTGGGGGGAGGAGGGGGACCCCTTGAACCTCCAGACGGTCCTGCTGCGCACCGAACGGGAGGAGATATCCGAGCCCTGGGCCGAACTGAGCGCCCGCGCGCGCGTCGCGTACCTCTGGGAGGCCGCGGGCACCGGCCGCTGGATCGCGCTGGCCGTCGCCGACCGGGACGAGACGGACGAGGTGCAGCTGCTGGCGGTGGTCACGGAGAAGGCCCCACCGTGACCACGCCGCACGCCCCCGCCTACGAGTCCGCCCCGGCCCCCGCCCCCGCCGCGATCCGCAGCCGTGCGAACTCCTCCGCCATCGTCTCCGTCGTCCAGTGGGCGTTGAGCCCGCTGGGATTGGGCAGCACCCACACCCGAGTGCTCCCGAACGTCCGCTCCTGCGGCCCCACCCGCGCGTGCCGGTCGTCGAACGCCGCCCGGTACGCGGTGACCCCCACCACGGCCAGCCACTCGGGCCGCAGCCGCGTCACCTTGCGCGTCAGCAGCAGCCCGCCCTCCCGGTACTCCTCGGCGGTCAGCTCGTCCGCCCGCGCGCTGGCCCGCGCCACGACGTTCGTGATCCCGAGCCCGTACGACGGCAGCAGGTCCTGCTCCGACGGCGCCAGCCGCCGCGGCGTGAACCCGGACAGGTGCAGCACCGGCCAGAAGCGGTTGCCCGGCCGGGCGAAGTGGTGGCCCGTCACCGCCGTCATCAGACCGGGATTGATCCCGCAGAACAGCACCCGGAGGCCGTCCCCGGCGACGTCCGGTACGAGACGGTCGCGGGCGGCCTCCAGTTCGGCCCGGGTGAAGCGGGTCAGAGGATGGCCCCGGGGGTGTACGCGGCGGCCGACGGGTGCCGCTTGACGATCTCCTCGATCCGGCCCACGACCACCCCGACCTGGTCGGCCGCGGCGCCCGTGAAGGAGAGCTTGTCCGCCATCAGCGCGTCCAGCCCGGCCCGGTCGAGCGGGATGCGCTCGTCGGCGGCCAGCTTGTCGAGCAGCTCGTTGCGCTCGGCGCCCTGCTCGCGCATCGCCAGCGCGGAGGCGACGGCGTTCTCCTTGATCGCCTCGTGCGCCAGCTCGCGCCCGACCCCGGCCCGCACCGCGCCCATCAGCACCTTGGTGGTGGCCAGGAACGGCAGGTAGCGGTCCAGCTCACGGGCCACGACGGCCGGGAAGGCGCCGAACTCGTCGAGCACGGTCAGGAAGGTCTCCAGCAGGCCGTCCAGGGCGAAGAACGCGTCGGGCAGGGCCACCCGGCGCACCACCGAGCAGGACACGTCGCCCTCGTTCCACTGGTCGCCCGCCAGCTCGCCGGTCATCGAGGCATAGCCGCGCAGGATCACCATCAGGCCGTTGACGCGCTCGCAGGAGCGGGTGTTCATCTTGTGCGGCATCGCCGAGGAGCCGACCTGGCCGGGCTTGAAGCCCTCGGTGACCAGCTCGTGCCCGGCCATCAGCCGGATGGTCCTGGCCAGCGACGACGGCGCCGCCGCGAGCTGCACCAGCGAGGTGACGACCTCGTAGTCCAGCGAGCGCGGGTAGACCTGGCCGACCGAGGTGAAGGCCTGCGAGAAGCCGAGGTGCCCGGCGATCCGCCGCTCCAGCTCCGCGAGCTTGCCGGAGTCCCCGCCGAGCAGGTCCAGCATGTCCTGGGCGGTGCCGACCGGGCCCTTGATGCCGCGCAGGGGGTAGCGGCCGAGCAGCTCCTCCACCCGGCCGTACGCGACGAGCAGCTCGTCGGCGGCGGTCGCGAAGCGCTTGCCCAGCGTCGTGGCCTGCGCGGCGACGTTGTGGGAGCGGCCGGCCACGACCAGCTCGCCGTACTCGCCGGCCAGCTTGCCGAGCCGGGCCAGCACGGCCACCGAGCGGTCGCGGACCAGCTCCAGCGAGAGCCGGATCTGCAGCTGCTCGACGTTCTCCGTCAGGTCGCGGGAGGTCATGCCCTTGTGCACGTGCTCGTGCCCGGCGAGGTCGTTGAACTCCTCGATCCGCGCCTTCACGTCGTGCCGGGTAACCTTCTCGCGCTCGGCGATCGAGGCCAGGTCGACCTGGTCGAGTACGCGCTCGTAGTCGGCGATCGCGGCGTCGGGCACCTCGATGCCGAGGTCCTTCTGGGCCCGCAGCACGGCGAGCCAGAGCCGGCGCTCCAGCTTCACCTTCTGCTCGGGCGACCAGAGCGTGGCGAGGCCGACGGAGGCGTAGCGTCCGGCGAGGACGTTGGGGATGCGGGGCTTGGCGGGAGCGGAAGTCACGTGTACGGATTCTACTGGCGATTCGTGCAGGCCAGCGCCACGGGGTTGTTCGTCGGAACCTACGAGGCCGGGCGCGCCCCCGGGATCAGGGGGCGGTGTCCTCGTACGGCAGCAGGTCGGGGCGCTTGGGCGGCAGGCCGTCGCCGGACGAGCGGCCGGTCAGCCTGCGGCCTATCCAGGGCAGCAGGTACTGCCGGGCGAACCGCACGTCGGTGGTCCGGCGGGTCATCCACCCCGGTGGCGGCGTGACCGGGACCGGCGCGTGCCAGCCGGGGTCCTCGGCCTCGTGGCCCAGCGCCTGCCACACGGCCTCCGCGACCCGGCGGTGCCCGTCCGCCGTCAGGTGCAGCCGGTCCACGTCCCACAGCCGCGGGTCGGCCAGCGAGCGCGCCCCGTACAGGTCGACGACCACGGCGCCGTGGAGCGCGGCCAGGTCGTCGATGATCGCGAAGAGGGCCTCCATACGGGGCCGGAACCGGTCCAGCACCGGACCCTGGCGACCGGGGCTGCGCATCAGCACCAGCTGCTTGCAAGAGGGCGCGAGCCGCTCCACCGCCTGGGTCAGCAGGTCCCGCACCAGCGCCATGTCGCACTTGGGCCGCAGCGTGTCGTTGAGCCCGCCCACCAGCGTGATGACGTCTGCTCCCATGGCCGCCGCCACCCCGACCTGTTCGTCGACGATCTGCCCGATCAGCTTCCCGCGCACCGCGAGGTTGGCGTACCGGAAGCCGGGGGAGCGGGCGGCCATCCGCGCGGCGAGAAGGTCGGCCCAGCCCCGGTAGGAGCCGTCGGGCAGCCGGTCCGACATGCCCTCGGTGAAGGAGTCGCCCACGGCGACGAGGCTGCTGTGAGTGGGGTTCGTCTGCATGGCGACAGAAAGGGTAGCCCGTGCACATACCCGCCGGTCGGTCGGCCTCCGGCCTGCCGCGTCTGGGCTTCCCGGTCCGTGGCGTCCGGCTTCGCCGCCGCGCTCGGTCTCTCGTCCCGTCGCTCGTCTCCACAGGCCGATCCGCGCTCGGCCGCCCGGCTCAGGTCCGCGCTCGGCCTCCTCGGCCGGCCCGCTCCCGGTCTCCCGGCCCGCCCTCCGGGCTCAGGTCCGCGCTCGGCCTCCTCGGCCGGCCCGCTCCGGGTCTCCCGGCCCGTCCTCCGGGCTCAGGTCCGCTGTCCGAACAGCTCTCGCAGCACGTCCTCCATGGTCACCAGACCCGCGAGCCGGCCGTCGGACCCGAGCACGGCCGCCAGATGCGTACGGCTGCGGCGCAGCGCGGTGAGCGCGTCGTCCAGCGGGGTGCTCTCCCGCACCCGCGCGATGGGCCGCATGTCCCGCAGCCGGAACGGCAGGTCCCGCGGCGAGGCGTCCAGGGCGTCCTTCACATGCAGGTAGCCGACGATCCGCCGCCCGTCGTCCACCACCGGGAACCGCGAGAACCCCGACTGCGCCGACAGCCGCTCCAACTGCTCGGGCGTGATGCCCACGCGCGCGTGGACGACGCGTTCCAGCGGCAGCACCACGTCCCGCACCGGACGCCGGCCCAGCTCCAGGGCGTCGTGCAGCCGCTCCTGGGCCCGGTCGTCGATCAGCCCGGCGTCGCCGGCGTCCTTCACGATCTCGGCCAGCTCCGCGTCCGTGAAGGTCGCCGACACCTCGTCCTTCGTCTCGACCCTGAGCAGCTTGAGCAGCGTGTTCGCGAAGGCGTTGATCGTGAAGATCACCGGCCGCAGCGCCCGGGACAGGGCGACCAGCGGCGGCCCCAGCAGCAGCGCGCTGCGCACCGGCTCGGCCAGCGCGATGTTCTTCGGCACCATCTCGCCGAGCAGCATGTGCAGATACGTCGCCAGCGTCAGGGCGATCGCGAAGGAGACCGCGTGCCCCACCCCGGACGGCAGGCCCACCGCGTGGAACACCGGCTCCAGCAGGTGCGCGATCGCCGGCTCCGCGACCACGCCGAGGACCAGCGTGCACAGCGTGATGCCGAGCTGCGCCGCCGCCATCAGCGCCGACACGTGCTCCAGACCCCACAGCACGCTCCTCGCCCGCCGGTCGCCCTCCGCCCCCGCTTCGACGTGCTGCTCCACCTGGCTGCGGCGCACGGAGATCAGCGCGAACTCGGCGCCCACGAAGAACGCGTTGACGACGAGCGTCGCCAGACCGATCAGCAGCTGTACGGCGATCACCGGCCGCCCTCCCCGTCCTCGTGCCTGCCGCGCGCGCCGTGCGTGCCCCCTGTAGCGCCCGCGTCGTCCAGGGGGGCGTGCAGCAGCACCCGCGCCGCCCGGCGCCCCGTGGCGTCCACGACGTCCAGCCGCCAGCCGGCGACCTCGAACGTGTCCCCGATGGCGGGAATGCGCCCCAGCCCGGCCGCGACCAGCCCGGCGACGGTCTCGTACGGGCCCTCGGGCACCCGCAGGCCGAGCCGCGCGAGCCGGTCCACGCGGGCCGAGCCGTCGGCCCAGTACAGCGCGTGTCCCCGCGCGTCGGTGCCGGCCGGGTCCAGCTCGGGCGTCTCGTGCGGGTCGTGCTCGTCACGCACCTCGCCGACCACCTCCTCGACGATGTCCTCCAGCGTGGCCACGCCCGCCGTCCCGCCGTACTCGTCGATGACCACGGCCATCGTGCGCCGCCCGGAGAGCCGGTCGAGGAGCCGGTCCACGGTCAGCGTCTCCGGGACCAGCAGCGGCTCGCGCATCAGCTCGGACACCGGCATCCGGGGCCGCCGCTCGGCGGGCACCGCCAGCACGTCCTTGACGTGGGCGGTGCCGACCACGGCGTCGAGGGTCTCCTGGAAGACCGGGAACCGGGACAGCCCGGTCGCCCGCGTCGCGTTGGCCACGTCCTCGCACGTCGCCCGGGAGTCGAGGGCGATGACCTGGACGCGCGGGGTCATCACGTGCTGGGCCGTCAGATCGGCCAGGTTCAGGGTCCTGACGAACAACTCGGCGGTGTCGGGCTCCAGCGCGCCCTCCTTGGCCGAGTGCCGGGCCAGCGCCGCCAGCTCCTGCGGCCCCCGTGCGGACGCCAGCTCCTCGGCGGGCTCCACGCCGAAGAGGCGCACGATCCGGTTGGCCGTGTTGTTCAGGTGGGTGATGAAGGGCCGGAAGGCCAAGCTGAACCAGCGCTGCGCGCCGCCCACCCGTTTGGCCACGGCCAGCGGCGAGGAGATCGCCCAGTTCTTCGGCACCAGCTCGCCGACGATCATCAGGAAGACCGTCGACAGGGCCGTGCCCAGCACCAGCGCCAGCGAGGAGGCCGCCGAACGCGACACCCCTACGGCCTCCAGCGGGCCCGCGATCAGCGCCGCGACCGAGGGCTCGGCGAGCATGCCGACCACCAGGTTGGTGACCGTGATGCCGAGCTGCGCCCCGGAGAGCTGGAACGTCAGGCTCCGTACGCCCTTCAGCGCGCCGGCCGCGCCCCGCTCGCCCCGCTCGGCCGCCCGCTCCAGCTCGCCGCGTTCGACGGTGGTCAGCGAGAACTCGGCCGCGACGAACGCGCCGCACATGAGCGAGAGCAGGACCGCCACCAGCAGCAGGAGCACTTCCGTCATCGGGTCACCTCGGATCCATGATCGGCCAGGAACCGGTGGCTCGCGCGATGTCGTGCGCCCAGGGAGGCGCCGGGAGCCTTGCCGTCGGGGGACTCGCTCATGCGCCGGTGCTCAACCCTTCAGTCCGTTGACTCCGTGAGCGGCTTCACCCAGCGTCGCCACTGCTCCTCGGGCGCGTACCCGGCCGCCCGCCAGGCATGCTGGGCCCGCTCGTTGCGCCGCAGCACCATCGCGTCCCCGCGGCGCCCGCCGAGCCGTACGAACCGTTCCTCGGCCGCCGCGAGCAGAGCGGTGCCGACGCCCCGGCGCCGCTGCTCCGGGTGCACCGCCAGCCGGTACAGATGGCAGCGCCAGCCGTCGAAGCCCGCGATGACCGTGCCCACCAGGTCCCCGTCCCGCTCGGCCAGGACCAGCGCCTCCGGGTCGCGGGCGACCAGCCGCTCCACGCCCTCGCGGTCGTCGCTGATGCTCGTCCCCTCGGCGGCCACCTTCCAGAAGGCCAGCACGGTGTCCAGGTCCTCGGGCCCGGCGGGCCGTATGCGCAGATCCGTCATGCCGCGATCCCAGCACGCCGGACGCACATCCGTGCGCGAATTCCGGCATGCGGACCACGGCAGACCGCGGGCTCAGTCCTCCCGCAGCGCCCGCAGCACCGGGGCGAAGGCCTCCATGTACGGCTCCAGCACGGTCAGGTAGGTGAACCCGTACCGCTCGCGCTGCGCCCGGAGCTGCTCGGTGATCTGCTCCCGCGTCCCGGTCAGGAAGATGGGCAGGTCCAGCACCTGTCCGGCGGTCAGATGCGGTACGTACTCCAGGAAGGGCCGGACGGCCGCCGCACGGTCCTCGGTGACGACGACCATCTGGATGAGCAGGTTCAGCTCCGCCGGCTCCGCGCGGTCCGCCGCCAGCTCCCGGTACCGGGCGACGCGCTCGTCCAGGTCCTCGGCGGTGATCGGTGCCAGCCGGCCCGTCCGCCGGCCCGTGCGCCCGCCGGTGAACGCGGCGACGGCGGCGTGCCGGGCCGTCAGCTCCAGCATCCGGTCGCCGTTCGCGCCGATCAGCAGCGGCACCCCGGGCCGCTGCACCGGGCGCGGCAGGTGCTCCGGGTCGCCGAGCAGCCGCTCCAGCTCCTCGACCGTGTGCCGCAGATGGTCCACCCGCTCCCCGGGCGAGCCGAAGGGCAGCCCGGCCGTGTCGTGCTCCTCCCGTACGTATCCGGTGCCGAGCCCGAGTTCCAGCCGTCCGCCGGTGAGGGCGTCCGTGGTCGCCACCTCCCGGGCCAGCAGCGCCGGGTTCCACAGGCCCGCGTTGAGCACGAACGTGCCGAGGCGGGGCCGCTCGGTGGCCCGCGCCGCCGCCACCAGCGCCGGGAACGGCGCCACCATGCCCAGATGGTCCGGGACCAGGATCACGTCGTACCCCAGCTCCTCGGCACGCCGGCACTTCGCACTCCACTCGTCGCCCGGGGCCGAGACCAGCAGGCTGACGCCGAACCGGAACGGACGCGACATGAACTCTCCTCGCACACCGGGGGCCTTCGGGACACGGGAGTCAATCACCCATGGGCGACGGCCGCCAGCACGCGACCGCCCCCAGGCCGCCTACGCCCCCGCCTCCGGCGGCCGCCAGGCCGTGCCGAGCACGCAGTACGAACTGGGCAGCGCCGGCCCGTGCTCCGGGATCATCAGCCGCCGGTAGGGGCCGAGCGCGAACCCCGCGTCCCGCAGCGCGGCGACCGGATCGCGGGACAGATGGCAGCCGCCGGACAGCGGCGGCCACAGCGTCCGGTCCAGGGCACGCTGGGTGAAGGTCATCATCCGCCCGCCGCCCCGGCCGTGCTCGAAGAACCGCACCTGGCCGCCGGGCCGCAGCACCCGCCGCGCCTCCCCGAGCGCCCGTGGCACGTCGCGGACGCTGCACAGCACGAGCGAGACCACGACCGCGTCGAAGGCCTCGCTCTTGACCGGCAGCGCCTCCGCCGCGCCCGGCGCCACGTCCACCGGTACCCGCGCGCGCAGCGCCGCCTCCACGGCCAACCGCCGCAGCAGCCGCTCCGGTTCGATGGCGACGACCTCCGAGACGGCGCCCGGATAGTGCGAGAAGTTCAGCCCGTTGCCCGCGCCGACCTCGATCACCCGCCCGGACAGCCCGGCCAGCAGCCGCTCGCGGACGTGCCCGATGCCCATCCGGGTCTCGGCGCCCACACTGGCCCGGGCGTAGTAGCGGGCGAACAGCGGATGGTGCACGGCGTCCCGCGGCACCCCGCGGGCGGATCGCAGCGGCATGGGCCCTCCCTCACGAGGTGGTGCTTACCGCGATTGTCCCCCGTACGACCGCCCCGCACCCACCGCACCGGCGGCGGGGCGCGCCGTGCCGCTCAGGGCGCCTCCCGCGCCCCGAAGGCCGCCGCGTCCCACGTGCCGTCCAGCCGGGGCGCCAGCCATCCCGGCGCCGTGGACCGGAAGGCGGCGGGCGGGAGGGCGCCCGCCCCGGCGGGGACGGCGCCGAGCAGCGGGGCGCCGGTCACCTCCGGGAGGTCCGCGAGGTTGCAGCGCGCGGCGAGGTCCGGGGCGCCGGGCCAGCTGCCGATCACCGCACCGGGCAGCTCCAGACCGCGGGAGCGCAGTTCACGCGCGGTCAGCTCCGTGGTGTTGAGCGTGCCGAGGCCCGCCGCCGTCACCAGCAGCACCGGGGCGCCCAGCAGGGCGGCGACGTCCGCCAGCGTCCCGCCGTCCGCGTCGAAGCGGACGAGCAGCCCGCCCGCCCCCTCGACCAGCACCAGGTCGTGCTCGGTGGCCAGCTTGTCCGCGGCCTCGGCCACCTCCGCCGGGCGCACCGGCGCCCGTCCGGCCCGGCGCGCGGCCGTACCGGGCGCCAACGGTTCCGGATAGCGGGCCACTTCGGCCGCCGTCACGGGCCCCGCGAGGCGCGCCACCTCCCGCGCGTCCCCCGGCTCGTCCGGCCCCACGCCCGTCTGCGCGGCCTTCAGCACCGCCACGGACCGGCCGGCCGCCAGCGCCGTCGCGGCGACGGCGGCCGTCACGACCGTCTTGCCGATCTCCGTGCCCGTGCCCGTGATCACCAGTACCGGCATGTCATCCCTCCCCTGCCGCCGCGCACACCGCGCGGGCGATGCGGGCCACGTCCGCGTCGCCCGTGACGTACGGCGGCATGGTGTAGACCAGGTCGCGGAACGGCCGCAGCCACACGCCCTCGCGCACGGCCGCCGCCGTCGCCGCCCGCATGTCGACGGCGTGGTCGAGCTGCACCACGCCGATCGCGCCCAGCACCCGTACGTCCGTCACGCCCGGCAGCTCGGCCGCGGCGGCCAGACCGTCGCGCAGGCCGGCCTCGATCCGCTTGACCTCCGCGAGCCAGTCCTGGCCGAGCAGCAGCCCGATCGACGCGCACGCCACGGCCGCCGCCAGCGGATTGCCCATGAACGTCGGCCCGTGGGCCAGTACCGGCACCTCGCCGCGCGAGATGCCGTCGGCCACCTCCGACGTGCACAAGGTGGCCGCCATCGTCAGATAGCCGCCGGTCAGCGCCTTGCCGACGCACATCACGTCCGGCGTCACCGCGGCGTGCTCCGCCGCGAACAGCGCGCCGGTACGTCCGAAGCCGGTCGCGATCTCGTCGAACACCAGGAGCACGCCGTGCGCGTCGCACGCCTCCCGCAGCACCCGCAGGTACGCGGGGGAGTGGAACCGCATCCCGCCGGCGCCCTGCACCACCGGCTCGACGATCACCGCGGCCAGTTCCTCGGCGTGCCGCTCGATCGTCGACCGCAGATGGTCGGCGTACGTCTCGTCGTACTCGGCAGGTGGTGCGTCGGCGAAGACCTGGCGCGGCAGGGCACCCGACCACAGCTCGTGCATCCCGCCCTCGGGGTCGCACACCGACATGGGCTGCCAGGTGTCGCCGTGGTAGCCGCCACGCCAGGTCAGCAGGCGGCGCTTGCCGGGGCGGCCCAGCGAACGCCAGTACTGGAGGCACATCTTGACCGCGACCTCGACGGACACCGACCCGGAGTCGGCGAGGAAGACGTGCTCAAGTCCATCTGGCGACATATCGACAAGGAGCTTCGCCAGCCGGACGGCGGGCTCGTGGGTGAGCCCGCCGAACATCACGTGGCTCATCCGCTCCAACTGCTCGCGGGCGGCCTCGTTCAGCACCGGGTGGTTGTAGCCGTGGATCGCCGACCACCAGGAAGACATCCCGTCCACCAGCTCCGCCGAGCCGTCCGCGGGACGCAGCCGCACCCCGCTCGCCGACTCCACGACGAGCGGGTCCTGCCGCCCCGGCATGGGGCCGTACGGGTGCCAGACGTGCCGCCGGTCGAGCGCCAGCAGCTCGTCCACCGTCAGCGCGGGCTCAGGCATTGGGCGCGAGATCCGTTCCTGCGCCGCGGCGGCGTACGGCCACCAGATCCGTCCGGGGCTCCTCGGTCCGGGCCGCCGGCGCCGGAGCGCAGACCTCGCCGTCGGCGTGCGACCCGCAGCCCCCGCCTTCCTCGCCGTCCCCGTGCGATCCGCAGCCGCCACCCGCGTGGGATCCGCAACCGCCGCCCGCGGCCGCGGCCCGGTGCTCCGGCAGGGTCACCCGGTCGGCGCCCTCCACCTCGAAGCCGGCGTCCGCGATCATCTCCAGGTCGGCGTGGCCGGCCTGGCCCTCGCTGGTGAGGTAGTCGCCGAGGAAGATGGAGTTGGCCAGGTTCAGGGCCAGCGGCTGCATCGTGCGCAGGTGGACCTCGCGCCCGCCGGCGATGCGCACCTCGACGTCCGGGCAGACGAACCGGGTCATCGCCAGGATGCGCAGGCAGCGCTGCGGCGTGAGGTGCCACTCCTTGGCCAGCGGCGTGCCCTCCATCGGGATCAGGAAGTTCACCGGCACCGAGTCCGGGTCCAGCTCGCGCAGCGAGAAGACCACGTCGACCAGGTCCTCGTCGCTCTCGCCCATGCCCGCGATGAGACCCGAACAGGCGGACAGCCCGGCCGCGTGCGCCTTGCGCACCGTGTCCACCCGGTCGGCGTACGTGTGCGTGGTCGTGATGTCCCCGTACGTCGCCTCGGACGTGTTGAGGTTGTGGTTGTAGGCGTCGGCGCCCGCCTCCCGCAGCCGCTCCGCCTGACCGTCGGAGAGCAGCCCCAGACAGGCGCACACCTCGACGGCCCCGTCCTGCTCCTTGATGGCCCGGATGGTGTCCGAGACCCGGTCCACGTCCCTGTCGGTCGGGCCGCGTCCGCTGGCCACCAGGCACACCCGCTTGGCGCCCCCGGACACCCCCGCCGCGGCGGCCGCGGAGGCCTGGTCGGGCTTGAGCCAGGTGTACTTGAGGATCTCCGCCTTGGAGCCCAGCCGCTGCGAGCAGTAGGAGCAGTCCTCGGGGCACAGGCCCGACTTGAGGTTGACGAGGTAGTTGAGTTTCACCCGTCGGCCGAACCAGTGCCGGCGCACCTTGCCGGCCGCGGCCACCACATCGAGCAGGTCGTCGTCGGAAGTGGCGAGGACGGCCAGCGCTTCCTCGCGGGTCGGCGACTCGCGCCGAAGCCCCTTGTCCACCAGCGTGTTCAGCAGATCCATGAGAGCCGATCCTGTCCTAAGGGGCCGCCCGGGGCCAAGGAGAGTTTGCACAACACTGACAGATCGACGTGTGGGTATTGCCACACCTCGCGGGGGTGGCGGTGCCGCTAGTGTCTGTCCATTGCCTACAAATTCCCGGAGGACCGACTCATGGTGTTCGGCTGGATCGACGAGCAGGCCCGGGCGCGCCACGAGGCGGGACTCGTACGGATTCTGCGCCCCCGTCCGGCCGATTCGCCGCTGCTGGACCTGGCGAGCAACGACTACCTCGGACTGGCCCGGCACCCGGAGATCACCGAGGGCGCGGCCCGGGCGGCGCGCACCTGGGGCGGCGGTGCGACCGGTTCCCGGCTGGTGACCGGCACGACCGAACTGCACGCCGAACTCGAACGCGAACTGGCCGGTTTCTGCGGCTTCGAGGCCGCGCTCGTGTTCTCCTCCGGTTACGCGGCCAACCTCGCCGCGGTCACCGCCCTGGCGCCGCACGGCAGCCTGGTCGTCTCCGACGCGGGCAACCACGCCTCGCTGATCGACGGCTGCCGACTGGCCCGCGGCACGACCCAGGTCGTGGCGCACGCCGAACCGGACGCCGTGCGCAAGGCGCTGGCGACGCACGACGGGCCCGCCGTGGCCGTCTCCGACACGGTCTTCTCGGTCGACGGCGACGCCGCGCCCCTGGCCGCCCTCGCCGGCGCGTGCCGGGAGCACGGCGCCGGTCTGGTCGTGGACGACGCGCACGGACTGGGGGTGCTCGGCGACGGCGGCCGGGGCGCCCCGTACGCGGCGGGCCTCGCGGGCCGGGCGGACGTCGTCGCCACGGTCACGCTGTCCAAGTCGCTGGGCAGCCAGGGAGGCGCGGTGCTGGGCCCGGCCAGGGTGATCGGCCACCTGGTCAACGCCGCCCGGACGTTCATCTTCGACACCGGCCTCGCCCCCGCCGCGACCGGCGCGGCGCTGGCGGCGCTGACCCTGCTGCGCCGCGAGCCGGAACGCGCGGCGCGGGCCCGCGCCGTCGCCGCCGAACTGCACGCGCGTCTGACCGCCTCGGGTCTTCAGGCGGTACGTCCGGACGCCGCGGTGGTCTCGGTGCGCGCGCCCTCCCCGGAGGGGGCCGTGCGGTGGGTAGCCGACTGCCGCGCGGCCGGCCTGTCCGTGGGCTGTTTCCGTCCTCCTTCCGTGCCGGACGGCGTCTCACGGCTCAGGCTGACCGCTCGGGCGGACCTCTCCGGGGAACAGATCGAACGCGCGGTGCGGGTGATCGGTGAGACGCGACCATGAGTCGGCGTGACACGGCCGTGCGTCGTCGGACGTCTCGTGGGGTGGTCAGTCCCGGTGGACCCCGGCGGTGAAGGACGTCCAGCTCTCGGGGGAGAAGAGCAGGGCGGCCCCGGCGGGGTTCTTGGAGTCGCGCACCGCGAGCAGTCCGGCCCAGCGGCCGGCCGACGGCCGGGCCGTCTCCACGCAGTTGTTCGCGCCGGTGCTGTAGCTGCTGCGCAGCCACCGGACGCCGGTCAGATCGGTGCCGGCAGGGATGTTCCGGGGAAGTTCGGACATGGAGCCTGACATGGTGCCTCCTTACGCGCCTGCCGCGGTCGCGGCGATGAAGTCCAACGAGTCCTCGGGCGAAAGGGCATGGATCAGAAGGGCGTTGAAGGCCTCGGTATAGGCCTCTAGGTCTTCTTTCCGTTCGAGGTGCAGGCTACTCGTCAAGTGGTCGAGAACAACCACGTCCAGATCAGAAGTGCTCGAAAAGGAGAAGATTACGAAAGGGCCGGTGACGCCGATGTGCGCCCCGGCGGCAAACGGCAATACCTGGAGCCGGACATGGGGCAGACGCGCCGCCTCCACCAGCCGCTCCAGCTGACGGGCCATCACCCCGGGGCCGCCCACCTGCCGGCGCAGCACCGCCTCGTCCAGCACCGCGCTCAGCTCCAGCGGCGGCTCGCCGCGCAGCACGTCCTGCCGGGCCAGCCTGACCTCGACCAGCGTGTCCAGTCGTTCCTCCGGCATGCCGTCCACGGCGGCCCGCGTCACCTCGCGGGCGTACTCCGGTGTCTGGAGGAGGCCCGGGACCACCGTGGTCTCCAGCGTGCGCATCGCACCGGCCTGGGACTCCAGGCTGATGAAGTCGCGATAGGTGGGCGGCAGCACCCCGCGGTAGGCGTGCCACCAGTGGTGCCGGCCGCTCGCGTCGTCGGAGCGCGCCAGCATCACCAGCAGCCCGCGCAGCTGGTCGTCGTCCACGCCGTAGGCGTCGAGCAGTAACCGCACGTCGGCCGGTTTCGCCCCGCTCGTCCCGGTCTCGATGCGGCTGACCTTCGACTGGTGCCAGCCCACCAGCCGGGCCGCCTCCCCGCTGGTGATACCCGCCGCCGTGCGCAGGGCGCGCAGTTCCGCGCCCAACTTCCTGCGGCGCACTACCGGACCGTGCTGCATGGGCCACTCCCTTACTCCTTATGGGCCGCCCAAATCCGCTCTGCCGTCGCAGAGTTCACCGCTTCGAGCGACAGATATATGCATATCTTGGTGGATCGCCGTCCTTCACGGGCCGGGTGATGGCAGTCTGGCGGCGAAGCACCAGTCCGGGACCGTACTCGAACCATCCGCTCCGTGTCGGACCACGGTCCCGTGAGAAAGGGACGACGTCGCCATGGCAGATCATCTGGAAGCATCCGTCACTCTGCCGAGCGATCCCGCCTCGGTGGCCGCCGCGCGCACCTATGTGGTCGGCACGCTGGTGGAGTGGGGCCTGCCGGCGGACGCCGACGTGTCCGACACGGTCCGGCTCATCGTCTCCGAACTGGCGACCAACGCGGTCCAGCACACGCTCGGGCAGTCGCCCACCTTCACGGTGGACCTCGTCCTCGACTGTGACGAGCGGCTGCGCATCGGCGTCACCGACAGCCATCCGCGTTTCCCCAAGCGCCTGCCCGCCGCCGTGCAGCAGGACAACGGCCGCGGCATGGTGATCATCCGCTGGCTGACGGCCGAATGCGGCGGCAAGCTGCGGGTCCGCCCCACGCGGGAGGGCGGCAAGACCGTCTCCATCGAACTGCCCTGGGTCGCCCCCGGCCCGCCGGCCGCCTCCGAGGGGGTGACGGCGGGGCAGAACGCCGTCATCCCCCTCGGGAGAGCTACTCGACCCCGGGCTGTCTGACCCCGTCCCACTCGACCCCGGGCCACCTGACCCCCCAGGGGCTATTTGACCCGGCCGTACCAGACACTCCCGGTCCAGATCTTCTGCAGGCGCACCACGTCCCCGGTCTTAGGGGCGTGCCAGAGCTTGCCCTTCCCGGCGTAGATGCCGACGTGGTAGACGCTGCGGCCCGAGTGGAAGAAGACCAGGTCTCCCACCTTGCGCTTCTTGGCCGAGATGTGACGGGTCTTGTTGTACTGCTGGGCCGCTGTGCGCGGCAGCTTCTTGCCGGCCTTCTTGAACGAGTACAGCGTCAGGCCGGAGCAGTCGAACCTGCGGGGCCCGACGGCACCCCACCTGTAGGGGGAACCTTTCTTGGAGGCCGCGATCTTGAGGGCTTTCGTCGCATGACTCGCCGCGGCCGCCTCCGAGGCGAAACCGGGGACCACGACGGAGCCGCCTACCGCGGCGAGAGTGAGGGCCGAGGCCGTACCGGCACGAGCCATCAGGGACGGGACACGATTGAGCGCGGACATGCGCAACCCTTCGTCAGCCGCCTGTGAAGGATGACCTGTCGGATTCGGGCTGGCGAAGTTGCCCGGCCGCACGAGTGCGGCTTCACCCCAAGGGCTGCTCGGTCCGGCGCCTCTCCCAACGGAGGCGACCGTTCCTGCGACCCGTCGTGCTCGGGTCCTCCACTCCTGCCGATCCACTTCCCTCGCGACCGGTCGTCCGGGCGGCGGCAGGACTCGGCGTCCGCCCGGACCGCCCCGCCGCTGCGGCGGGGGCTTGTCGTCAGTCACGGATCTTGTCTCGCCGGAGGGAGAATTCCCAACGGAACGTGCCTTTTGTGTTGTTACCCACCACCCACCCGTTCGGGTGGACGCCCCTGTGTTCGAGCCATGGTCGCAGGCGGTGATGACCCCGGGACCAGCGGCGTAGCGGTGAGCGCGGCCGTCCGGACAGGAGGGCCGCGCAACCCGGACCGGTCGTGAACAGGGTGTGTTCCTACGCCGAAAGGCGGTACGTCTTTTGGTCCGTTTCGAACCCGGTCCACTCAACTCTCGGAACCCGGCGGAAGACTGAGGCGTCCCGTCCGCCGCTCGCCGTCCAGCACGCGCAGGGCCCGGGCGAGGGTGGGCGCGTGCAGTTCCCTCTCGCCCCGCGCGTGCATCAGTTCCAGCGCGTCGCGCAGGGCCGCGGCCTTGCCGACCAGCGCCTGGGCGGCCCGCAGTCCCCGGTAGGTGTCGCCGTGCCGCGCGGGGTTGATGCGCCCGAGCAGGTCGACGACGTCCAGGTAGCGGTCGATCAGTTCCGCCTCGGCGCGGGTCAGGGCGGGCAGGGGCGGCAGTTCCGGTGGCAACATCGGCCGTTCACCGGGTGCCGGGCGTCGCGGGCGAGGCGGAGCGGCCGGACACGATCCGGTCCACCAGCCCGTACTCCACGGCCTGTTGGGCGTCCAGGACGGTGTCCCGCTCGATGTCCTCGGTCACCTGCGCCGGACTACGGCCCGTGTGCCGTACAAGGATCTCCTCCAGGCGGGCGCGGATCCGGGTCAACTCCTCGGCCTGGATGACCAGGTCGCTGGCCTGCCCCTCCACGGGTTCGGTGAGCAAGGGCTGACGGAGCACCACCCGCGCTCCGGGCAGCATCGCGCGCTTGCCCGGCGTGCCCGCCGCCAGCAGCAGCGCGGCGGACGTGCCGGCCTGTCCGAGGCAGGTCGTCTCCACGTCGCAGGCGACGTAGCGCATCGTGTCGTAGATCGCCGTCATGGCCGTGAACGAGCCGCCGGGAGAGTTGATGTAGAGGGCGATGTCCCGGTCCGGGGCCTGGTGCTCCAGGTACATGAACTGCGCCATCACGTCGTTCGCGGAAGTCTCGTCGACCGGTGTCCCGAGGAAGACGATCCGCTCCTCCAGCAGCTTCGAGTACGGGTCCGTCGTCCGGGCTCCGACGCTCGTGCGCTCGGTGAACTCGGGCAGGACGTGGCGGACGGACGGTCGGGTCATGGCGAACCCCTCCTTGTGGCGGAGCCCTCTGCGGCTGCACTGGCTCCGTATAAAATGTACAGGACGTACATTGTGAGGGGTGGGAATCGCGTGACCCCGCGATCACTTCCCGTTCGGCGGCTCGTGCAGCCCGAAGAGGGAGCCCTGGTCGTCCCGGCACAGCTTGAAGCGGCCGAACCGGGCCACCGACTCCGCGTCCTCCTCACCTTCCTCGCCGAGATCCTCGATGGAACCGCCCAGCTCCCGCACCCGGGCCACGGCGGCGTCCAGGCCGTCGACCCGGAAGAACAGGTACGGGGAGGCGCCCGGGTCACCGCCGTGCATGCCGCCCGGCAGCCCGGCGGTGCCGATGGAGAACCCGCGCCCTGTGGGGCCCGCTTCGAGGGTCCAGCCGAACAGGGTGCCGTAGAAGGCCCGCCCACGCTCGGGGTCCGCCACGCCGATCTCGAAGAACGACGGTTCGACTGTCATGGGGTACCTCCCGCGGGACGTGGCCATGGGTCGATGGGTCGCCCCGGTCCCCATCGTCCACCCGGCCCAGCGGCGGCGCAGCCGGTCCGCGCGGGGTGAACCGTAAGCTGGGGACATGGCCTACGAGATTCCGGTGACGCAAGCCAGGGCTGAGCTCGCCGACCTGATCAACCGGGTGGTGTACGGCGGCGAACGCGTCGTCGTGACGCGGCACGGCAAGCCTCTCGTCGCCCTCGTCTCCGCCGCCGACCTGGAGCGCCTGGAGGACCCCGGGGAGCCGTCGGAGGGCCAGGTGATCACCTCGGTCACCGGGGTCCGCGACACGGCCGCCCCCACACCCCGCGAACACCACCGCTTCGGCATCGCGGCGGAGCACAGGGGACCGAACCCGACCTAGCGGTCCGCCGCCCGAGCGCGCCGGCGCCGGGCGGGCAGGAGTGGGTCTTGTGGCGGAGAAGCGCCGCGCGCGAGGCGTGAAGCTCAACCATCCCGAGGTCGTCGTCGCGCTGATCACCGCGCACATCCTCGAAGGCGCCCGGGACGGGCGTACCGTCGGCGAACTCATGTCCTCCGGGCGCAAGGTGCTCCAGCGCGACGAGGTCACGGAGGGCGTCCCCGAGATGATCCACGACGTGCAGGTCGAGGCCACCTTCCCGTCCAGGCCGGCTCCCACTACCACTTCGCCGAGGCGAACCCCGGTCTCGAGTTCGACCGCACCGCCGCGCACGGCACCCGGCTGAACATCGCGGCCGGCACCGCCGTCCGGTTCGAGCCCGACATCCCCGTCGGCGTCGAACTGGTGCCCCTCGCGGGGGCCCGCGTCGTCGTGGGTCTGCGTGGCGCGACCGGAGGTGCACTCGATGCCTGAGCTGTCCCGCGGCGCCTACGCAGACCTGTTCGGCCCACCACCGGCGACCGCGTCCGCCTCGCCGACACCGACCTCCTCGTCGAGATCGAGGAGGACCGCGCGGGCGGCCCTGGCCGCTCCGGTGACGAGGCCGTCTTCGGCGGCGGCAAGGTGCCGCGCGAGTCCATGGGGGACTGGGGCGTCACCCCCGCCGTCATCTCCGCCAACCTGGAGGCCGTGGAGGACCTGGAGGACGAGGTCGGGCCGCTCGACCTGGTCCTCGTGGAGTCCGGCGGGGACAACCTCACCGCCACCTTCTCCAAGGGGCTCGTCGACGCCCAGATCTTCGTGATCGACGTGGCCGGCGGCGACGACATCCCGCGCAAGGGCGGGCCCGGCGTCGCCACCGCCGACCTGCTGATCGTCAACAAGACCGACCTCGCGCCCCACGTCGGCTCCGACCTCGCGCGGATGGCCGCCGACGCCAAGGCGCAGCGCGGTGAACTTCCCGTCGTCCTGCAGTCGCTGCGCGGCGAGGACGGGGTCCGCGAGGTCGCCGACCGGGTACGGGGGCGGATCGCCGCGTGGACCGCGTGACCAGCCCGGGCGGTGTGCGGGCGAGGGCCCGGGTCCTCGCCCGCGGCGACGGACGCGGCGGCACCGCCCTGCCCGTGCTGGAGGGCGAGGGGCCGCTCGCGGTGCGGCGGACCCGGGGGAGCGGTGCCGAGGCCCGGGTGATGCTGGTCGGGGCGATGAGCGGGCCGCTCGGCGGCGACCACTTCACGGTGACGGCCGAGGCGGCCCGGGGCGCCCGGCTGCGGGTCGGCTCGGCCGCCGCCACCCTCGCCCTGCCGGGGCAGGACAAGGCCGGCTTCCGCTACGACGTCCGGCTCACCGTCGGCGACGACGCCGAACTGCGCTGGCTGCCCGAGCAGCTGATCTCCGCGCACGGCAGCGACCTGTGCGTCGGTACACGCGTCGACCTCGCCGCCGGAGCCCGGCTGCTGCTGCGCGAGGAGCAGGTGCTCGGTCGGGCCGGGGAGGAACCGGGCTGTCCCACCAGCCGTCTGACGGCACGGATCGAGGGCCGCTGCGTCCTCGACCAGGAGCTGGCCTGCGGGCCCGGCGCCCCGGGTGGCTGGGACGGGCCCGCGGGGCTCGCCGGACACCGTGCCGTCGGCCAGCTGGTCGTCGTACGGCCCGGGTTCGCGACGGAGCCGCCGGCCGCCCGGGTGTTCGAGGAGGGCGCGGCCGTCATGCCGCTGGCCGATCCCGCCGCGGCTGCGGCGGCTGCTGGACGGGGCGTTGGCCTCGCTGGGGCGCGACCAGCGAACGCCTTTCTCCGTTTATCGGATTGGCAAAGAAGTAGTACTTAGTCTGTTCTCAGCCGACGCACAGCCGCGAGGATCCCCGTACTTGTCGCGAACACGTACGGGGAGGACCACTTGAGCAGGAGCAGAATGCGGCGGAGGGCGACGGCCTTCGGCTCGGCCGGAGCGCTGGTCACCGCCACGCTCATAGCCGGCGCCGTCACGGCACCCACCGCGAGCGCCGCACCGGCGTCCGGGCAGCCCACCGCGCACGGCTGGGACCGCGAGGCCCGCGGTGCCGTCATCGCGGCCGCCCGCGCCGCGCGCGCCGGGGTCGACTGGCAGGACTGCCCCGCCGACTGGAACCTCCCCAAGCCGATCCAGTGCGGCTACGTCAAGGTGCCGCTCGACTACGCCAAACCGTCCGGCAAGCAGATCAGGATCGCCGTCGACCGCATCGGCAACACCGGCACGAAGAGCGAGCGCCAGGGCGCCCTCCTCTACAACCCCGGCGGCCCGGGCGGCTCCGGACTGCGCTTCCCGGCCCGCGTCACCGGCAAGAGCGCGGTGTGGGCCAAGACGGCCAAGGCCTACGACTTCGTGGGCTTCGACCCGCGCGGCGTCGGCAAGTCCGCGCCGATCTCCTGCGTCGACCCGCAGGAGTTCGTCAAGGCGCCCAAGATGGACCCCGTGCCCGGCTCCGAGGCCGACAAGCTCGCCCAGCGCAAGCTCGCCCGGGAGTACGCCGACGGCTGCTTCGAACGCAGCGGCGAGATGCTTCCGCACATGACCACGCCGAACACCGCCCGCGACCTCGACGTCGTCCGGGCCGCCCTCGGCGAGAAGAAGCTCAACTTCCTCGGCATCTCCTACGGCACCTACCTCGGCGCCGTCTACGGCACCCTCTTCCCCGGCCACGTGCGCCGCATGGTCGTCGACAGCGTCGTCAACCCCTCCCGCGAGAAGATCTGGTACCAGGCCAACCTGGACCAGGACGTCGCCTTCGAGCAGCGCTGGAAGGACTGGCAGGACTGGGTCGCGAAGAACGACGCCACCTTCCACCTCGGTGACACCCGCGCCGAGGTCCAGGAGCAGTGGCTGAAGCTGCGCGCCACCGCCGCGAAGGAACCCCTCGGCGGCGTCGTCGGCCCGGCCGAGCTGATCTCCTTCTTCCAGAGCGCCCCGTACTACGACTCCGCGTGGGTGCCCATCGCGACCGTCTTCAGCAAGTACGTCGCCGGTGACCCCCAGGCCCTCGTCGACGCCGCCGCGCCGGACCTCTCCGACACCGCGGGCAACGCCTCGGCGGAGAACGGCAACGCCGTCTACACGGCCGTCGAGTGCGCCGACGCCCAGTGGCCCACCGACTGGCGCACCTGGGACACCGACAACACCGAGCTGCACCGCGACCACCCGTTCATGACCTGGGCCAACGCCTGGATGAACCTGCCCTGCGCCACCTGGCCGGTCAAGCAGCGGACCCCGGTGGACGTGAAGACGGGCAAGGGCCTCCCGCCCGTGCTGATCGTCCAGTCCGAACGGGACGCGGCCACCCCGTACGGCGGCGCCGTCGAACTGCACAAGCGGTTCAAGGGATCCCGCCTCATCACCGAGCGGGACGCCGGATCGCACGGCGTCACCGGGCTGGTCAACCCGTGCGTCAACGACCGGGTCGACACCTATCTGCTCACCGGCAAGGTGGACGCCAAGGACGTGACCTGCGCCCCGCACGCCACGCCCAAGCCCTGACCCTCGCGGCAGGCAATGAGGGGCGGCCGGTCCGACCGGCCGCCCCCTCCGGCCGTGCTCAGCCCTGGCGCGCCGCGAACCAGGCGTCCTCCGCCGCGTAGTCGAAGAGGTCGCCGTACGCCCGGAACATCTTGGGGTACGCCTCCCGCCAGTCGCGTCCGGCCAGCCGCTCCTCGATGAAGGCGACCGTCTCCGCCAGGTTGTCGGCGTACCGGCCCACCGGGCGGTAGCCCAACTGGCGTTCCGCCTCGCTCATGTCGCACACGACGGGCGCGGACACGGACCACGGCGTGTCACCCACGGTCTCAGCGGGCGGCGGCCCGTCCACCAGGACGTCCTCGGCCTCCACGCCCATCACGCCGTCGACGGCCGCCGCGATCTCCGCCACCGTCGGCGCGTCCGGGTCGACCGCGTTCAGGACGCGGGTGCCCGGCCGGGGCGCGGCCAGCCGGATCAGCTCGGCGATGTTGTGCACACTCGCCGGGTGGAAGCGGCTCGCGCCCCCGTACGCGAGTACGCGCCGGTGCCTGCCGTCGAGGTTGCGCTTGACGAAGTACAGCTCGCGCGGGGTCCGGCAGTACGGACCGTGGACCGCGCCCGCGCGCAGCAGGGTCGCGGGCAACCGGTCGCCCGCCGCGAGGAGTTCACGCTCCAGCGCCGCCTTCCCGGTGCTGTACGAGGTGTCGCCCGGCTCGATGGTGCGCTGCGCCTCCGTGAGCGGCACCGGGTAGTGCGGGAAGCCGTCGGGCTCGGTCTGGGTGTCGAAGTTCCGGCCCGTGTCGTCCTCGTAGACCGAGACGCTGGAGACGACCACGGCCGAGCCGACCCGCCCGGCGAGTGAGACCAACTGCCGTGCGTGCCTCGCATCGAAGGCCACCGTGTCCACCAGGACGTCACAGCCCTCGCCGACCGCCGCCGACAGCGCCGCGTCGTCCTCCCGGTCGGCCCGCACCACCCGTACGTCATCCGGCCACCGCGCGTCCCGGTCGCCGCCCCGCGAGACGGCCGCCACCTCCCAGCCGTCCCGGGCCAGCGCCCCCACGGCTATGCGCCCGATCTGCCCCGTCGCCCCGATCACCACTGCACGTGTCATACGCCGACCGTAGGCGCGCCTCCTGCCAACGGCCACGACCTTCTGCCGACAGCAGACGACCTGCCCCAGGCGCTGTCCTCAACAGGGCCTAGCGGTGCGGCAGGCGGGGGAACCGGCGTCCCTGCGCCGCCTTCTCCGCCTCCTCGGCCTTCACGTCCGCGGCGTACCGGTCGACGTACTCCTGCCCGGACAGCGACAGGATCGCGTACATGATCTCGTCGGTGGCGGCTCGCAGCACGGCCTTCTCGCCCTCCATGCCCGCGTAGCGGGAGAAGTCCAGGGGCTCGCCGAAGCGGATCACCACCGGGTGCAGCTTGGGGATCTTCCGGCCCGGTGGCTGTGCCTCGAACGTGCCGATCATCGCGCAGGGCACGACCGGCACCCCCGCCCTGAGCGCCATCACCGCGACGCCGACCTTGCCCTTGTACAGCCGCCCGTTGTGCGAGCGGGTGCCCTCCGGGTAGATGCCGAGCAGCTCGTCCTTGCCCAGCACGCCCAGTCCCTCGCGGATCGCGGCCTGCCCCGCCTCCTTGCCGGTGCGGTCGACGGGAATCTGCCCGGCGCTGCGGAAGAAGAACGCGGTCAGCCTGCCCTTGAGACCCGGGCCGGTGAAGTACTCGGCCTTGGCGAGGAAGGTGATGCGGCGTCTGAGCACCGCGGGCATCAGGAAGTGGTCCGAGAAGGAGAGGTGATTGCCCGCCACGATGGCCGCCCCCGACGCCGGTACGTGATCCAGTCCCTCGATCCGGGGCCGGAAGACCAGCCTCAGCAGCGGGCCCAGCAGTACGTATTTGAGCACGTAGTAGAACACGGTGTGTCTCACTCTCCTGCTGGGCACGGTCAGGCACGGCACGGCTCCGTGCCGGAGGTCCGCGTCCGGTGATCGATCGTAGCCCGGACCGCGCCGGTCCGGCCGGGACCGGTTCGGCCGCTCTTCGGTCAACTCGATTGACGCGGGGTGTCGCCTCCTCTGTGCTGTCCGGTAGCTGCAACGCGGGAGGCCGCGAACAGGGGAGGGCGGATGTCCGGTGGATCGGCACGGGCGGCCGAGCCGTCGTGGGCGGAGTTCGGGCGGCAGTTGCGCTCCCGGCGCAGGGCGGCCGGGCTCACCCAGCTACAGCTCGGCCTGCGAGTGGGCTACCACCACACCCTCGTCAGCAAACTCGAGGCCGGCCTGCGGGAGCCGCCGGTCGGCCTGGTTCGCAGGCTCGACGCGGTCCTGGAGACCGGGGGCGAGCTGGCCGCGATCGTCGCCGCGCCACGCGAGGTGCCGCACGGGCGGGGCCGGGTCCCCGTCGACCCCGCGCTGTTCACGCCGTTGCCCGGGGCGGACACCGAGGGGCAGGGGGTGTTGGACCCCCGGCTGTGGCCGACTCGGCTGCCCGCCGAGGGGCTGGCGTGCCCGCTGCACGGCAACGCGGGGTGCGTGGTGCCCGACCAGGGCGAGTTACCGGCGCTGCTGAACTGGCCCGGGCTGCCCGGCGGGTCCGGACCGCCGGACGCCGAGACCGAGTTGCTGCACGGGCTCACCGCCGTCCTCGCCGGCCTGATCCGCGAGGCCTTTCAGCGCGAGGGCCGCGTGACCGCCGTCGAGGGACTGCTGCGGCTGGTGGCGGGCTGGGCCAACGCGGTCAACTCCACCGGCCGGCTGCCGTACGGGCAGCTCCGGCTCGCCGCGCAGTACGCCCAGGTCGCCGGGCGGCTGCGGATGGAGAGTGGCCAGAGCGCGGTCGCCATGGCCTGGTTCGGCCACGGACTGCGCTGGGCGGACGCCGTCCAGGACGCCTCGGCCCGCGCGACCCTGCTCAGCGACATGTGCACCCTGGTCCGGCTGGACGGGGACGCTTCGGCGATGCTCGGATACGCGGAGGGCATCGGCGCGGTGGACACGAGACGGCGGTGGATGGCCACGCTCTCGGATCTCTACCAGGCCCGCGGGCACGCCCTGGCAGGCGATGCCGTGCGGTGCCGCCGTCACATCACCCTGGCCCGGCGCAGGTTCGTCCGCCTCGACCGGCGTGACCTGCTGGATGCGCCCTGGCTGGCCGGAGCCGAGGGCGGGATGAGGGTCGACTCGGCGATCGGCGGAGCCCTGCGTGACCTTGCCGTGGCGACCAGTGACCGGCAGGCGGCGCGACGCGCGGTCGACGTCACCGCACGGTCGTGTGCGCAGGTGCCACCGCAGATGCGCGGCGCGCGGCTGCTGCTCACCCTGCGCCTGGCGGACAGCTGGGCGTGTGCGGGTGACCCGGGCGCGGCCGTCGCGCTGGCCTCGCCGGTGCTCGCGGAGGCCGTGCGTTCACGCGAGTCGATGATCACCGCGGAGCTGCGCGGACTGCACAGCCGGCTCACCGGGAAGTGGTCAGACCTGCCGGAGGTCAAGGAGTACCGGGAGCGGCTGCTGGGCGCGGGGGAGTGAGGGGCGCCGGTAGGTGAGGCGCCGCCCCGCCTCCACTTGCCGGATCTTGACAGGTCTGGACCATGCCCGCGGATCCGTTGCTTCCGGCGCGGCGTGGTGTGAGGGTTCCGCCAGCCCGCGACATGACATGCAACCGACATGACATGTAACCGTCAGTCGGTCGACGAGCGAGCGCGTCACCACACCCCAAGGACCGCGCGCGTTCCGCATGTTCACGGCCGGGCCGGCCCGACAGAGCCTCCCCACTCTCACAAGGAGCCATGATGCTCAGACAGACCGCGGTGGCCGGGACAGTCCTGGCCATGACACTCGCAGGGGTGGTGGTACCGGCCTCCCTCGCCTCGGCCTCGGAGCGGTCCGCACCCCCCGCGGCGCAGCCCACCCCCGTCGCGAGGGCCGTCGCCGCGGCCGACCAGGCCGTGCGCAGCGGCCTGGACGCCCTCGCCGGCGGCGGCCCCGACGAGCAGTACGACCGTCACCAGGTCACGCCCTGGGGCAAGGACCTGTTCTCCGTGGCCTACGAGCGCACCTATCACGGTGTGCCGGTGGTGGGCGGCGACGCCGTTGTCCTCGCCGACGGCAAGGGCAGGGTCCGTGCCGTCCAGTCGGCCACCGAGGCCGCGATCGCGGTACCCACCGAGGCGGCGATCAAGGTCGAGCAGGCGGTGAGGACCAGTCGCAAGCGGCTCGCCTCGGTCGACGAGGTCGACTCCAAGCGGCTCGTGGTCCGCGTCAAGGACGACGTCCAGACCCTCGCCTGGGAGACCGTGCTCGTCGGCACGACCAAGCAGAACGAGCCCAGCCGGCTGCACGTCTTCGTGGACGCGAGCAACGGCAAGGTCGTCGACAGCTACGACGACGTGCGCGCGGGCACGGGCCACAGCGAGTGGAACGGCCCCAGCCCGCTGACCATCGACACCTCCCGCTCGGGCAGTAGCTACGTGCTGCGCGACACCACCCGACCCGGCCTGCAGTGTTCGGACTACAACGGGGGCCTCTTCACCGGATCGGACGACGACTGGGGCACCGGCAACGCATCCAGCCGGGAGACCGGCTGCGTGGACGTCATGTTCGCGGCGCAGAAGCAGTCGGACATGCTCCGGGAGTGGCTCGGCCGCAATGGTCACAACGGCAACGGCGGCAGCTGGCCGGTGCGCGTCGGGCTCAACCAGCTCAACGCCTACTGGGACGGCTCCACGGTCACCATCGGCCACAACAGCGCCGGCAAGTGGATCGCCGGCATGGACGTGGTCGCCCACGAGTTCGGCCACGGCCTGGACAGCTACACCCCCGGCGGCGCCAACCACGAGAGCGGTCTGGGCGAAGCCACTGGCGACATCATGGGCGCCTTGACCGAGGCCTACACCGACCAGCCGGTCCCGTACGACACCCCCGACTACACCGTTGGCGAGGAGATCGACCTCCAGGGCCGCGGCCCGATCCGCAACATGTACAACCCGCGGCAGGTCAGCAACCACCCCAACTGCTACTCCTCCTCCATCCCGAACACCGAGGAGCACGCCGCCGCGGGGCCGATGAACCACTGGTTCTACCTCTTGGCCGAGGGCTCCAGTCCCGGTGGCGGCAAGCCCTCGAGCCCCACCTGCGACGGCAGTCAGGTGACCGGCGTCGGCGTCCAGAACGCCGGCAAGATCTTCTATGGCGGGATGCTGCTCAAGACCAGCGGCATGACCTACAAGCGGTACCGCACCGCCACCCTCACCGTTGCGAAGAACCTGGACGCCTCCTGCGACCTGTTCGACGCCACCAAGGCGGCCTGGAACGCCATCGACGTCCCGGCCCAGGGCGGTGATCCGACCTGCACCGGGCAGCAGACCGACTTCTCGCTGGCGCTCAGCCCGGCCAATGGAAGTGTCGAGGCCGGCTCCGCGGTCAACGCCACGGTGAACACCACCACCGTCACCGGCAGCGCCCAGCAGGTGTCGCTGACCGCCTCCGGCGCCCCGCCCGGCGTGAGCGTCTCCTTCAGCCCCGCGACGGTCACCTCCGGCTCCAACTCGACCATGCGCGTCTCCACCACAGCCGGAACAGCCGCCGGGACGTACTCGCTCACGGTCAAGGGCACGGCGGGCAGCAAGAGCCACACCGCCCAGTACACCCTCACTGTGGACGGCGGCAACACACCGGGCAACCCGCCCGACGTCGACGTCTCCAACGTGCAGGCGCACCTGACGCAGTTCAACTCCATCGCCTCGCAGAACGGCGGCAACCGCCGGGCCACCGGCCCCGGATACGACGCCTCGCTCATGTACGTCAAGGGCAAGCTCCAGGCGGCCGGCTACACCGTCACCGAGCAGACCTGCACTTCAGGATGTACCGCCGGCGCGGGCAACAACCTGATCGCCGAGTGGCCGAAGGGTGACGCGAGCAGCGTCTACATGTTCGGCGCCCACCTCGACGGCGTATCCGCCGGCCCCGGTATCAACGACAACGGCTCCGGCTCCGCCGCGCTCCTGGAGACGGCGCTCACCCTGGCCCAGCAGAACCCGACCATGGAGAACCGCGTTCGCTTCGCCTGGTGGACCGACGAGGAGCAAGGCCTGAACGGCTCCGACTTCTACGCCCGGACCCTCTCCGCGACCGAGCGTGCCAGGATCAAGGCCTACTACAACTTCGACATGGTCGCCTCCGTCAACGGCGGCTACTTCATCAACAACCTGAACTCCGCGGCCTCCGCCCCGATGAGGGAGTACTGGACCTCCCTCGGCCTCGCCCCGCAGGAGAACGTCGAGGGCCAGGGCCGCTCCGACGACTACTCCTTCCAGCAGGTGGGCGTTTCCACCTCCGGCTACGCCACCGGCGCCTCGGCCAGGAAGTCGGCCGCCGAGGCCGCCAAGTGGGGCGGCACCGCGGGCCGTTCCTACGACCCGTGCTATCACTCCGCCTGCGACACCACGGCCAACATCAACGCCACCGCGCTGAACCGCAGCGCGGACGGCATCGCCTACACGATCTGGAAGACCTCTGTCGGCGACACACCCACCCCGACGGACGACTTCTCGATCTCCGCCAGCCCGTCCTCGGGCACCGTCGACCCCGGTTCCTCCACCACGGTCACCGTGAACACCGCCATCACCGGCGGCAACGCGCAGAACGTACGTCTGTCCGCGTCGGGTGCCCCGGCCGGTGTGAACGTGACCTTCACCCCGGACTCGGTCACCTCCGGCCAGTCCTCGACGGCCACCGTCGAGGTGGCCGCGGGCACGGTCGGCGGCACCTACACCCTGACCCTCACGGGCACGGGCACGGTCACCCACTCCACCACGTACACCCTCACCGTGTCCGGCGACGGCGGCGGCGAGACCACCTGGGAGCTGGGAGCCACCTACGCGGCCGGTGACGTGGTGACCTACAACGGCGTCCGCTACCGGTGCCTCCAGGGCCACACCGCCTACCCGGGCTGGGAGCCGCCGAACGTTCCCGCCCTGTGGCAGCGGATCTGACGCGCTTGTGACACGTTGACGAGGTGGGGGGGGGCGGGGGGCCCCCCCCCCCCACAACAACGGGGGGGAGTACGTATGCGGGGGGGCCCGGGGCCGCCCCCAATGCGCCGGCGCGGCCTGCGGGAGAGGC
>NZ_JBHXNW010000071.1:11376-19618 GCF_042717365.1 Streptomyces sp. NPDC058534 | reverse complement strand
GGCCGCGCAGGGGCCGCGTTTCTCCCCGGTTCCCGGGGGGGGGGGCGGCGCGCCCCCCCCCCCCACCTCACCACGCGTGCTCAGAACTTCGGCGTCGGCGCCTGCGCCTCCACCATCTCCGCGGCCTCCTCCTCGCTCTGCACCGAAGGCGGGGAACCTTCGAGCGGCTGCTGGGCCGTCTCCTTCATGCAGGCCACCGCCACCACACCGATCAGGGCCGCGGCCATCGCGTAGTAGGCGGGCATCATGTCGGAGCCGGTCACGCTGATCAGGGCGGTGATGACCAGCGGCGTGGTGCCGCCGAACAGGGACGCCGAGAGGTTGTAGCCGACCGACAGGGACCCGTAACGGACGTTGGTGGGGAACATCGCCGGCAGCGCCGCCGACATCGTGCCGAGCAGACACACCAGGGACAGACCGAGCATCAGCATGCCCGCCGAGACGGCGAGCAGACTGCCCTCCTGGACCAGCACGAAGGCCGGGGCGGACAGGACGAAGAAGCTGATCATGCCGGTCATCAGCAGCGGCTTGCGGCCGAAGCGGTCGGACAGCTTGCCGACCCGGTTGATGATCAGCATCAGCAGGACCATGGTCGCCACCAGGATCATCAGGCCGTGGCTCTCGCTGTAGTGCAGCTCGTCCGACAGGTACGTCGGCATGTACGACAGCAGCATGTAGTCGGTGATGTTGTACGCGCCGACCAGCGCGATGCACAGCACCAGCGACCGCCAGTGGGTGCGGAAGATCTTGGCGAGGTCGCCCCGGGCGGTGGTCTCCACCGCCGTCGCCGCCTCCGAGATGTGGACGTGGGAGTCCTCCAGCTTCAGGAACGCGGGCGTGTCGTCCAGCCTCAGCCGCAGGTAGATACCGACGATGCCGAGCGGCGCCGCGACCAGGAACGGGATGCGCCAGCCCCAGGCGTCCATCGCGTCGGTGCCGAGCCAGGCCGTGAGGCCGGTGACCAGACTCGCCGCGCCGGTGTACCCGGCGAGCGTCCCCAGCTCCAGGAAGCTGCCGAAGAAGCCGCGCCGCTTGTCGGGCGCGTACTCGGCGATGAACGTGGAGGCACCACCGTACTCGCCGCCGGTCGAGAAGCCCTGGAGCAGACGGAACACGATCAGCAGGGCCGGGGCCCAGAAGCCGATCGAGTCGTAGCTGGGGATGAGTCCGATGGCGGCGGTGCCGATCGCCATCAGGATCATCGTCAGCGCGAGCACCTTCTTGCGGCCGATCTTGTCACCCATCGGGCCGAAGAACATACCGCCCAGCGGACGCACCAGGAACGCCACGGCGAACGTGGCGAACGAGGAGAGCAGCTGCGCCGTGTCACTCCCGGACGGGAAGAACACCCGGCCGAGGGTGCCGGCCAGATAGGCGTAGATGCCGAAGTCGAACCACTCCATGGCATTGCCGAGGGACGCCGCCTTCACGGCACGCTTGACCGCGGCCTCGTCCGTGACGGTGATGTCCGACCGGCGCAGTCGGGGGTTCTGCCGGCGCTTGATGGCCCGGAACAGGGCCCGATGGCGGCGCACCGCCGCGGCGTCGGGTTCCTGGCCGTTGTCGGTGGGGGACGTGGCGGCCTCCCTTTCCACGCAGACACCCCCGGCGGAGCGCTGCTCGGTCGTACGATTCTCAGCTCGTACCGTTCCCCCGATCATGCTGGGTATGGTCGTGACTTCAGTCATGCGGTTGAGCCGATGAGGTGAGCGGGTGGGTGGGTACCCTGCGCACATGCGCATCGCCGTCTCCTCCGACATGGACGAACCCGTGGCCCGGCTCCTCGTGGAGGAACTGAGGGGACGCGGCCACGAGGTGCTCGCGCACGGCGCGCTGAGCGCCGGGGCGGACGCGCGGTGGGCGGTGTGCTCGGAGCAGGCGGCGCGCGAGGTCGCCGACGGCCGGGCCGACCAGGCCGTGGTGTGCTGCTGGACCGGCACCGGCGCGTCGATCGCCGCCAACAAGGTGCCGGGCGTCCGCGCGGCCCTGTGCGCCGACGCGTACACGGCGGACGGGGCCCGCCGGTGGAACGACGCGAACGTGCTCGCCCTCAGCCTGCGGGTGACGTCGGCGCCACTGCTGCGGGAGATCCTCGACGCCTGGTTCGCGGGCGCGCCCAGCGAGGACGCCGAGGACCTGGACAACGTGACACAGGTGGAGCGACTCGACCGGGGCCGAGCCGCTCCGTGACAGCACCTCAGGACGGGGTCAGGACGTCAGGACCTTCTCCAGCGTCCCCAGCGCCCCTGCCAGCTCCGCACCGGTGACGGTCAGCGGCGGCGCCAGCCGGATCGTCGAGCCGTGCGTGTCCTTGACGAGGATGCCCTCGCGCATCAGCCGCTCGCTGATCTCACGGCCGGTGCCCAGCGCCGGGTCCACGTCGACCCCCGCCCACAGCCCCCGCGCGCGGAAGCCGACGACGCCCCTGCCGACCAGCCCGGCCAGACCCTCGCGCAGCACCGCACCCAGCTCCGCCGCCCGGCGCTGGAACTCGCCCGTCTCCAGCAGCTCCACCACCGCCGTGCCGACCGCGGCCGCCAGCGGGTTGCCGCCGAACGTCGAACCGTGCTCGCCCGGGTGCAGCACGCCCAGCACGTCCCGGCAGCCGACCACCGCCGACACCGGCACAATGCCGCCGCCCAGCGCCTTGCCGAGCAGCACCACGTCCGGCGCGACCGACTCGTACGCGACGGCGAGCGTGTGCCCGGTGCGGCCGAGACCCGACTGGATCTCGTCCGCGATGAAGAGACAGCCCGCCCGGCGGGTCAGCTCCCGCACCCCGGCCAGATAGCCGTCGTCCGGGATCAGCACCCCCGCCTCGCCCTGGATCGGCTCGATCAGCACGGCCGCCGTCGTCTCGTCGACCGCCGCCTCCATGGCCGCCAGGTCGTTGTACGGGACGATCCGGAACCCTGGCGTGAACGGGCCGAAGCCCGCGCGGGCCGTCTCGTCCGTGGAGAAGCTCACGATCGTCGTAGTACGGCCGTGGAAGTTGTCCGCCGCGACCACGATCGTCGCGCGGTCCGCGGGGACGCCCTTCACGTCGTAGGCCCACTTGCGGGCCACCTTGATGCCGCTCTCCACCGCCTCCGCGCCGGTGTTCATCGGCAGCACCATGTCCGTGCCGGTCAGCGCGGCCAGCCGCTCGGCGAAGCCCGCGAGCCGGTCGTTGTGGAAGGCGCGGGAGGTGAGCGTGAGCCGGTCCAGCTGGCGGTGCGCGGCCTCGATCAGCGCCGGGTGGCGGTGCCCGAAGTTGAGCGCCGAGTAGCCGGCCAGCATGTCCAGGTAGCGGCGGCCCTCCACGTCCTCGACCCAGGCGCCCTCCGCGCGGGCCACGACCACGGGCAGCGGGTGGTAGTTGTGCGCGAGGACGGGCTCCTCCGCGCGGATCAGCTCCGCGGAGCCGCGGGTGGGGGCGGGTGCGGTCATGAGCGGGTCTCCCGGATCTCCTGGGTGCAGCACTTGATGCCGCCACCGGCCTTGTGGAACTCGGACAGGTCGACGGGGACGGGCACGTAGCCGCGGCCGGCGAGCCGGTCGGCCAGGGCCCGGGCCTCCGGCGCGATGAACACGTGCCGCCCGTCGGAGACGGAGTTCAGCCCGAACGCCATGGCGTCCTCACGGGTGGCGAGCACCGCGTCCGGGTAGAGCCGCTCCAGCACCTCGCGGCTGCCCGGCGAGAACGCCTCGGGGTAGTAGGCGATGTTCGCCCCGGTGCCGTCGGCCCCGTCGTCGAGCACGAACAGCGCCGTGTCCAGGTGGTAGAAGTACGGGTCCACCAGCGTCAGCGAGACCACCGGCACGCCGAAGAACTCCTGCACCTCGCGATGCGCCTCACGGGTGGTGCGGAACCCGGTGCCGGCCAGGATCCAGCGGCCGGCCGGCACCAGGTCGCCCTCGCCCTCGCAGACCGACTCGGGAAGCTGGACCTCGAAGCCCCGCGTCTTGAACCACGCCATGAAGGGCAGGGACTCGGGGCGTCGCTCGGGCGCGTGGAAGAGCGAGCCGAAGACCCGCCCCTCGACCACGACCGCGCAGTTCGCGGCGAACACCATGTCGGGCAGGCCCGGGACCGGGTCCACACCGTCGACGGTGTGGCCGTGGGCACGGTAGACGTCGACCAGCGCCTGCCACTGGTCGAGGGCGCGGATGACGTCGACCGGCCGGTCGGTGCTCATCCACGGATTGATCGCGTACTGCACGGCGAAGTGTCTGGGTTCGCAGACCAGGAAGCGCCGTCGGCGCGGCACACGGGACTCGGGCACAGAGGGGTACCTCCGCTCCTCACGGTGTGTAACTGTGGGTTGACACCACCGTAGAAAGTGACGGCCACGCCCGACAAGCGACAAGAGCTGCGTGTTGCCGCACGATCGCTGCGTCTTCCACCAGGTCAGCGCACGTCTGCTGCGCCCTCCGGAGCCAGCAGACCCGCACCCGCATCCGGACAGTCCGGGATCAGGTGGGACAGCACCATCACACTGATCGTCTTCCGGATGAACGGCTCCGCACGGATCCGCTCCAGCACCTCCTCGAAGTGCTCCACGTCCCGCGCCCGCACGTGCAGCAGCGCGTCCGCGCCGCCGGTCACCGTCATCGCCGCCCTGATCTCCGGGTAGCCCCGCACGACCTCCGCCAGCCGCCTCGGCGGCGCCGCCCCCTCGCAGTACACCTCCACGTACGCCTCGGTGCGCCAGCCCAGCGCGGCGGGCCGCACCGTCGCCGTGAACCCGGTGATCACACCGGTCTCGCGCAGCCGGTCCACCCGGCGTTTGACCGCCGTCGAGGACAGCCCGACCTCCGCGCCGATCTCGGCGAAGGACGTCCTGGCGTTCGTCATCAGGGCGGTGACGATCTTCCGGTCGAGTTCGTCGAACGGAGTGGGCCTGCTGTTCATGCGGGCACTGTATCCAGCGGATACGTCCACGCCCGGCCCGTGTGCAGGCGTACGGATTACTCCTAGACTCCAGCCTCATGCTGCGCGCCCTGGCTGTCGACGACGAACGCCCCACGCTCGAGGAACTCGTGTACCTGCTGAACGCCGATCCCCGCATCGGCGCGGCGGAGGGCGCGAGCGACGCGACCGAGGCGCTGCGCCGCATCAACCGGGCCCTGGAGTCGGGTCCCGACGGGCCGGACGCCATCGACGTCGTCTTCCTCGACATCCAGATGCCCGGCCTCGACGGACTGGACCTGGCCCGGCTGCTGACCGGGTTCGCGCGGCCTCCGCTGATCGTGTTCGTCACCGCGCACGAGGACTTCGCCGTGCAGGCCTTCGACCTGGAGGCGGTCGACTACGTCCTCAAACCCGTGCGCCGGGAACGGCTCGCCGAGGCGGTGCGCCGTGCCGTCGAGCAACGCGGCGCGACGCTTCCCTCGCCGCGGATACCCGTGCACGAACCCGACCCCGACCACATCACCGTGGAACTCGGCGGCGTCGCCCGCTTCGTCCCCGTCGACGACATCACCCACGCCGAGGCCCAGGGCGACTACGCCCGCCTGCACACCGACAAGGGGAGCCACCTCGTCCGCATCCCCCTGTCCACCCTGGAGGAACGCTGGCGGGCCCGCGGCTTCGTCCGCATCCACCGCCGCCACCTCGTCGCCCTGCGCCACATCGGCGAACTCCGCCTGGACGCCGGCACCGTCAGCGTCCTGGTCGGCACCGAGGAGCTCCAGGTCAGCCGCCGTCACGCCCGCGAGCTGCGGGACCTGCTCATGCGGAGGCCGTGACCGTGCCCCAGGACCCCGGCGAGCGCCGCGTCACCGTCACCGGCCCGCCCAGGCGCACCGGACGGGCCTCCGGCTACTACCGTCCGCGCACCGAGATCGACGAGCAGACCACCCTCGGCCACACCTACGTCCGCTCCCTCATGCGCAGCCAGCTGCGCGCCGGCCTCGCCGCCCTCGCGGTCCTCGGTCTCCTCGTCGGGCCGCTGCCCCTGCTGTTCGCGGCGTTGCCCGACGCCCGCCGCCTGGAATGGGCGGTCCTCGGCTTCGGCCTGTACGCCCCGCTGGTCCTCCTCGCCCGCTGGTACGTGCGCCGCGCCGAGCGCAACGAACGCGACTTCGTGCGCCTCGTCGAGGACCGATGAACTCCAGCTACGCCATACCCGCGGTCGCCCTGGTCGTCGTGGCCACCGTCCTGGTCGGCGCCTTCGGCCTGCGCATCTCCCGCACCACCTCCGACTTCTACGTCGCCTCCCGCACCGTCGGCCCCCGCCTGAACGCCGCCGCCATCAGCGGCGAGTACCTCTCCGCCGCCTCCTTCCTCGGCATCGCCGGACTGGTCCTCGTCCAGGGCCCCGACATGCTCTGGTACCCGGTCGGCTACACCGCCGGCTACCTGGTCCTGCTGCTCTTCGTCGCCGCCCCGCTGCGCCGCTCCGGCGCCTACACGCTGCCCGACTTCGCCGAGGCCCGGCTAGCCTCCCAGGCGGTACGGCGGCTCGCGGGCGCCTTCGTCGTCGGCGTCGGCTGGCTGTACCTGCTGCCCCAGCTCCAGGGCGCCGGGCTGACCCTCACCGTGCTGAGCGGCGCGCCCGACTGGCTCGGCGGGGTGATCGTGGCCGTTGTCGTCACCGGTGTGGTCGCCGCCGGCGGCATGCGCAGCATCACCTTCGTCCAGGCCTTCCAGTACTGGCTGAAACTCACCGCCCTGCTCGTCCCCGCCCTCTTCCTGGTGCTGGCCTGGCAGGGCGACGGAGAACCCGGCCGCCCCTTCGAGGAACCGGCCACCTTCCGCGAGCAGCGCTCCGTCCGGGTCGACGACAGCCTCACCCTCAAGCTCGACCGGCCGCTGACCGTCACCGTCGACGGCACCGTGGACGGCCGCGCCCACGACGGCACCCGGCTGAGCCTTCCCACCGGCACCCACCGCATCGAGGCCGGCACCCGCCTCACCTTCGCCAAGGACGCCCCGGTCCCGGCCGCCGGACGCGGCGCCGACGACGCGCTGTCGCCCTCCCGCGCCGAGAGCCGCACGGAACGCCCGCTGTACGCCACGTACGGGCTGATCCTCGCCACCTTCCTGGGCACCATGGGCCTGCCGCACGTCGTGGTCCGCTTCTACACCAGCCCGACCGGCGTCGCCGCCCGCCGCACCACCGTCGCCGTCCTCGGCCTGATCGGCGCCTTCTACCTGCTGCCGCCCGTCTACGGCGCCCTCGGCCGCCTCTACGCCCCCGAGCTGACCCTCACCGGCGACGCCGACGCGGCCGTCCTGCTGCTGCCCGACCGGGTCATCGGGGGAGTGGGCGGCGACCTGCTGGGCGCGCTGGTCGCGGGCGGCGCCTTCGCCGCGTTCCTGTCCACCGCGTCGGGGCTGACCATGGCCGTCGCGGGCGTCCTCACCCAGGACGTGCTGCCGTCCCGGGCCGTACCGCACTTCCGGCTGGGCACCCTCCTCGCCATGGCCGTGCCACTGGCGGCGAGCCCGCTGGTCGGCGGACTGCCCGTCGCCGACGCCGTGGGCCTCGCCTTCGCCGTGTCCGCCTCCTCCTTCTGCCCGCTGCTCGTCCTCGGCATCTGGTGGCGCCGGCTGACCCCGCCCGGCGCGGCGGCCGGGATGCTGGTGGGCGGCGGCTCCGCCCTGCTCGCCGTCGCCGCCACCATGGGCGGCTTCCCGGGCGGCGGCGGGGCGCTGCACGCGCTGCTGGCCTGGCCGGCCCTGTGGTCGGTGCCGCTGGGCTTCCTCACCATGGTGCTGGTGTCCCTGGCCACGCCGGGCCGGGTACCGGCCGGGACGGCGGCGATCCTGGCCCGCTTCCACCTGCCGGAGGAGCTGGGCACGGAGGAGCTGCGCGGGGAGGGCCGCCCGGCGGACGCGCTGCCCGCGGGCGGCCTGCCCCCGGGCGATCTTCAGGCGCCGCGCAAGGAGGCGACGCCGTGAGCGGCTCCCTGGGCGGTTTCCTGGCGGGCCTCGCCGTCGCCCTGCTGCCCCTGCTGGCGGCGGGCTTCTGGCTGGGGCGGCGCACGGCCCGCCCGCAGAGCCTCGGTGGCCTGGGTACCCCGGTCGAGCACGCCACGTTCCAGACCCTGCACACCGCGTCCCTGGCCACGCCGCCGCTGCGGGCGGGCCTGACCGAGGAGACCGCCGGCAAGTCGGCCCGCAAGCTGCGCTCCCTGCTCGGCACCGACGCGCTGTGCCTGACCGACCTCAAGGAGGTCCTGGTCTGGGACGGTGTGGGCGCCCATCACCGCACGGAGATCATGGAACGCCTCGCCGGTCCGCTGGAGACGGGCC
>NZ_JBHXNW010000071.1:8982-11366 GCF_042717365.1 Streptomyces sp. NPDC058534 | reverse complement strand
TTGGTCTGGGGGGGGCCACACCAACCTCCCGTTGATATTTTACTCACTCGCGTTCCGGTGTTCCCGGGGCCGGTTGTTGCCGTTCCCGCTGACCTGTGACATCCCCGACTGCTCGGCGCGCTGGGCGGTGGTCGCCCCGCTCACCGTCGACGACCGGGTGCACGGCGCCCTGGTCGCCTGCGCGCCCCGCGAGTCCGCGGTCCTGGTCCGGGCGGCCGGGGAGGTCGCCCGCTGGGTCTCCGTCCAGCTGGAGCTGGCCGACCTCGACCAGTCCCGCACCCGGCTCATCGAGGCCGAGATCAAGGCGCTGCGGGCGCAGATCTCCCCGCATTTCATCTTCAACTCGCTCGCGGTGATCGCCTCCTTCGTGCGCACCGATCCCGAGCGCGCCCGCGAGCTGCTGCTGGAGTTCGCCGACTTCACCCGCTACTCGTTCCGCCGGCACGGAGACTTCACCACCCTCGCCGACGAGCTGCACGCCATCGACCACTACCTGGCGCTGGTGCGAGCCCGCTTCGGCGACCGCCTCGCCGTCACCCTCCAGGTCGCCCCCGAGGTGCTGCCGGTCGCCCTGCCCTTCCTGTGCCTCCAGCCGCTCGTCGAGAACGCCGTCAAGCACGGTCTGGAGGGCAAGGCGGACCGCTGCCGCATCCAGATCACCGCGCAGGACGCGGGCGCCGAGGCCCTGGTCGTCATCGAGGACGACGGCGCCGGCATGGACCCGGCCCTGCTGCGCCGCATCCTCGCGCGCGAGGTCAGCCCGTCCGGCGGCATCGGGCTGTCCAACGTCGACGACCGCCTCCGCCAGGTCTACGGAGACGACCACGGCCTCGTCATCGAGACGGCCGTCGGCGCGGGCATGAAGATCACCGTCCGGCTCCCGAAGTACCAGCCGGGCGTGCACTCCGCGGGCCGGCTCGGCCGCGAGTGAGTCGTCGGGCGCCCCGCGGGCTCAGGCGCTGCGGGTGGCCACCATCCCGAGGGTGATCAGTCCCAGCACGACCCAGCCGAACCACAGCCAGCCGTTGCTTCCGAGCGCCACCGTGTAGGCCGTCACCGCGACCAGGCCGCCGATGGTGAGCGCCCCCATCGTCTTCGTCGAACTGTCCGTGGAACCGGGCATCGCAACACCCTCCTCGTGGTCCGTTGCCTTCCATGGTGCCCCGGTTATGCCTCGATGGAGCACGGACGGCCGGATACGGGCCCGATCCGCTTCAGCCGCCGCGCGTGTTCAGCGAGGCCAGATAGGCGTTGTAGGCCGCCAGCTCCTTGTCGCCGTCCCGGTCGGCGGCCCGGTCGGTACGGCGGGCCTGGCGCTGCTCGGAGGCGTACCACTGGAACAGCAGGGCGAGCAGGACCAGCACGGACGGGACCTCGCTGAAGGCCCAGGCGATGCCGCCGGCCGCGTTCTGGTCGGAGAGCGCGTCGATGCCGAGCGACGCGGGCGGATTCTCGAACGTCTTCACCATGGGCGCGGATGCCATCATCAACGCGATGCCGAAGAACGCGTGGAACGGCATGCCCGCGAACAGCTCCAGCATCCGCATCAGGTAGCCCGGCCGGTGCGGGCCGGGGTCCACGCCCATGATCGGCCAGAAGAACACCAGGCCGACGGCGAGGAAGTGCACCATCATCGCGATGTGCCCGGCCCGGGAGCCCATCAGGAAGTCGAAGAGAGGCGTGAAGTACAGGGCGTACAGGCTGGCGATGAACAGCGGGATGGTGAACGCCGCGTGCGTGATGATGCGCATGTAGCGGCTGTGCAGCAGCATCATCAGCAACTCGCGGGGACCCTTGCTGCCACGGGCCGCCGGGGGCAGCGCGCGCAGGGCGAGGGTGATCGGGGCGCCGAGCAGGATCAGGATCGGCGAGACCATGCTGATGATCATGTGTTGCACCATGTGCACGCTGAACATGACCATGCCGTAGTCGTTGAGCTTGGTGCACATCATGAGCACGATGCTCAGCACACCGATGACGAAGGCCACGGTCCGGCCGACCGGCCACTTGTCGCCGCGCCGCACCAGCCGCGCCACACCCCAGCCGTACAGGGCCAGTCCCAGGAGGCAGGCGATCAGGAAGAACGGATCCGCCGACCAGGCGAGCCCCCGCCCCAGCGTGAACGGCGGCAGATCCATCGTCATGCCGTGCCCGCTGTGATCCATCCGCCGGCTCCTGTTTCGTGGGGGTTGAACGCAGTCTGTCCGCAGCAAGACTAGAACCGCCCCCCCCGCCTTTTTTTACCCGGGGGGGCCAGCCCGCCCCCCAAGGGGGGGGGGGGGGTTTAATTTGGGGGGGCCCCCCGGGGTGGCGCGCGCCCCCGCACCCCCCCCCGGCGCGCGCACGGGGGCGGGGCCACCCCCCCCCCCCCCCCCGGGCCCGCG